>JAZRZD010000010.1:0-3844 GCA_045601085.1 Bacilli bacterium
CCCATCATCACAAATACTGATAATAAGATTGTTAATAGTTTCTTTTTCATAAGTGCTCCTTTCAATCGATATATGTGTTTATAAGTTGTTTACTATTATAATTTTATCTTTTTTACTCAATTAATTCACCAGTTTCTTCATCGAATTCGTGTTCTGGGAAAGGCTCATAGTTTTCATCTTCGCCATCCTCCTCAAATTCTTCTTTAGTGCTATCGAACCTAAATACAGGCGCATATTCAGGTATTGCTGGGCCAATTAACGCCGTACCAGCCTCTATAGCTCTTATAAGATTAGTTTTTCTATATAATGACCTTCCTCTAAGTATTTCAAATGAATAGCCTCTACCTCTAATATTGTTTTCTCTAATTAGCCTATTAGAACATTCTGTATAGCCGTTTGAGATGGCAATCGGACAGTCCCAGTATGCGAATATTTGATTATAGAAATTGTGAACAGTGTTTGCAAGTTCTCTAAATTTCTCATAAATATCATCTTCAGGAATTGATTCTTCCCATTCTTTAAAAGCTTTTTGAGCGTTTTCTTTTGATGTAGGATTATTATCATATATATCAAAGAAGGCTTCTTTTAAGTCGAATGCAACTGCAAGTGACTTGTGTTTCTCAGACGTTCTACACCATCTTATTTTTTCAGCTTCTTCTGTTTCTAAATCTCTTCTACGTGTTTTAAGAGTATAAGCTAATCCTTTTTTTGTTTGAATACGTTCTCTTTTTGTTAGAGTGCTTTGAACATCTCTTCTTACTGCATCAACAGCTTCGTTTGCTTTCATAACAACGTGGAAATGGTCAATAACCCATGTTGCATTAGGCATTAAACTTGCTATAACTCTTTCAAATGGTCTGTACATATCTGTACATACCCATAAGATTTTATCTAAGTCTGGAAGATTAGAAAAGTAAGTTAATAAGTCTCCTTGATTTCTTCCGTCAAGCATTTCAAATAATGTTCTATGCTCTAAATCTGTTACAACTGTTATTTCACCAATTTTCTTAATCTTGATTTCATCGATACCTAAGAAACTTGGTGTCTTAAATCTTAATCTTTCTTTGTTTTCAGTTAAGAAATCAACAAAGATGTTTTTAGCAGTATTAGCAGCTAAAACATAATCATTACATACATCTTCAAATGTGTTTCTTAATCCTCTTTGAGTAATATCGATGAAAGCTCTATTTGTCATTTTTCTTCTTTCATCAATGTTTTCAACTGTTGGTTGCCATAGATTATTGCAATCAGCACATCTTTTTCTTGGAAACTCAATATTTAATACTGTTGGATATCCAGCTAAAGGCGTATCTAAAACTTCAAGATTTCTTTTGCCATGTCCTCTCATTTTGCCACCACAGTTTGGACAAACAGCAAGTGTTTCGCCTGAATATTTTAAATATATTTTTTTAAATGGTTTACCGTTTTCTGTTAAATTTTCAGTTTTAACAAGTTCACAGTCGGATATTCCTAATAGTGTATCTAATGTACTCATTTACTTTTTCCTCCTTCTAAATAAGCACTGAAATTGTTGATGTTATTTTGTTCTTAAATATTGGATTAATTCCTCAACATCAATTCTTTTTTGCTTATCTACAAGGTCAAAAACTACCTCAGAGACTGGTTTCCAGCATTGTGGATCTTTAATAATCTTATCTGCTAATTCCATAAATTCGTTATTCTTTAAGCTTACAGCAGCAAGTTTGATAATCTCTTCAAGTCTTCCATCAGCAATAACTGCTTGTTTTGAGTTAGTACTATTTCTAATTTGAATTCTACTTACATCATCAGTTGCAACATAATCAGCAATAGCATTTAAAGTTCTTGCTCCTGTTACGGTATCAGATTCAGTTCCCCAAATTTCATTAATTTTAGAAATGATAACTTTTAATGATTCACGTTTAGAACTCTTTCCTTTACCACCAGCACCCATAGGTTTAAGAGTTCCATCTTCTCCCTTAACACCAGTAATGTCAATTCTATTAATTCTATAATCAGCTAATACTAAACTTCTAATATCGATTTCATCTTCTGCTTTGCCTTGAATTCTTTGATGCATTAATTGTGCAAAGTTCGAGAATACTTCAAGCGAAGCATCACCTAAATCGATGATTTGACAAATAAAGTTATAAGCAGAAATATATTTCTTTAATAGCTTTCTAAACTCTACAAGTTTATCTAATTCTTCAGATATTTCGTCTAACTTTTCTTTAGCTTGCATTTGGGCTTTTTCATTCTTACTTTCAATAGCTTTGCGTTCAACATCTTTCCAAGTTATATAAGCAGTTTGTTGAGCCTTATAAGCTTCTAACCATCTATTAGCAGGAATATCTACAGACTTATAAAGTTTAATTCGATAATTGTCCTTATTCTCGCTCATAGAGATAACTGATTGATATTTAACTTTTTTGAAATCTTCAAACTCTTCAGCTGAGTAAATATCAGCATTGTCAAGTTTTGTTTTAATTTCATAAATAATATCAAGGTTTTGTGCATGCTCCATTTCTGCACCATTGTCATATTTCTTAAATGCTCTTAAAACTTTTTCAGGTTCATTTACAAAATCAACAATAAATACTTTGTCTTTTCCTGGATATTTTCTATTAACTCTTGAATATGTTTGAACGATTTCAATATCATTACTAATTGGTTTATCAATATACATAGCAACAAGTTTAGGTTGATTAAAACCAACTTGGAACTTATTTGCAACAATTAGAATTCTATTTCTTACAGCTTCAAAAGCATGTTCTACTTTCTCATTTCCAATATTGTTCATATTGTATTCAGAATAGTCATAATCTCTTTTAATAGCTGCAAATGGGTTTTCTTTTAAATATTCATGTTCTGTTAAAAACTCTGTAGAGGAGTCTTCAGGCATAATACACTTTTCGCCTGAGATAGTATCAGAGAAGGCAACAAGTGGTTCACCAGGGACTTTAAATTGTAAGTTTTGGTTAATAATCTTGTCTCTATCATATTCTGGATGTGCTTTTAAGTAAGCACAAATTGCATATTTATATCTAACAACTGAAGCACGAGAAGAAGTAACTATCATTGCTTTTGCGTTTCCACCAAGTAATCCAGCAACGTTTTTAACAAAGTGTTCAATGATGAATTCAGCTTTATCCATAACATTTGTTGGATGTAATGATGCCCATTTAGCAATAGTTGAAATAGCTTTTCTTTCATCAACTAATTTATCAGTTGCAACATCTTCTTTAAGTTTATAAGCGGTGCTATAAGGCATATAGCCAGTTAAAACATCGATGATATATTCTTCCTCGATTGCTTGTCTCATAGGATATAAATGGAATGATTCTGGAATTGGTTTACCAGTTTTATCATCAATCTTTGAACCATCTCTGCCAAATAGTGTTTTAGTTTCTGCCTTTGGTGTTGCAGTAAATGCGAAGAATGATACATTAGCAGGCATAACTTTATTTGCTTGTATTTCTTCAAAATAAGCATCAATTAATTCTTCGTCAGTAACAGTTTCAGCAGTAGGATCTTCTTTTTTCTTTTTATCTGAAGCAAGTTTTAAAGCTGTCTTCATTTTGCCTGATAAAGTTCCATCTTGTGAGTTATGAGCTTCATCAATCAAAACAGCAAAATTAGCATTTGCAAGAGATTTATCATTTGCAATAGCTTCTAAAGCATAAGGGAATGTTTGAAGTGTTACAACAATGATTTCACGCTTATCAGTAATAGCTTGTGATAATTCTTTAGATTTAGCACCAGCAGTCTTTTTTAGGTCATCTCCACCAATCATAGCAATTTGACCAACTGTTTTAGTTAATTGTTTAATTGTTCCTTTGATATTTGTATCAAGACCAACTCTATC
>JAZRZD010000011.1:0-12638 GCA_045601085.1 Bacilli bacterium
CCTTTTTTTTCTTTAGCATAATATTTTAAAAAACTTTTGTTTTATTAATTGAATATACAGATAAAAATACTCTTTCATAGTATTTGAAATATATTATCTATAATGATAATATTTAAAAGAATATGACTAAGCCAATTATCGCTATAATGTATGATTTTGATAAAACTTTATCAACTACAGACATGCAAAATTATTCTTTTATTCCTAAATTAGGATTAACTCCTGATGAGTTTTGGAATAAAACTGCAGAGTTTTCAAAAGAACATGGGGTAGAAAAGATTCTTTCTTATATGTACATCATGATTGATGAATGTAAAAAGAAAGGTATTCCACTAACAGAGAAGTTTTTAAATGAATGCGGCAAAGATATTGTATTCAATCCCGGGGTGTTATCTTGGTTTGATCGTATCAATAACTTTGCAGAATCCATTGGATTTACAGTTGAACACTATTTAGTGAGTTCAGGTACTTTAGAAATAGTTAAGGGTTGTCCTATTTATAAGAAATTCACAAAAACATATGGTTGTCAGTTTGTTTATGATGATACTGGCGTTGCGGTATGGCCACAATACGCAATTAATTACACACAAAAAACACAATTTGTGTTTAGAATTGCTAAAGGTGCAACAGATATTTCTGATGACACTAAAGTTAATGAAAAACAAAAAGAATTAAGAATTCCATTAGAAAACATTATCTATGTTGGTGATGGATTAACAGATATTGCTTGTATGACTGTTGTTAAAAATGGAGGGGGTACCTCTATTGCAGTATTCCAAGACGAAGATAATTCTTCTTTTGCTAAAAAATTAAAAGAAGATGGGCGTGTTAACTTTGCCGTTAAGACCGATTATAGTGAGTTCTCTGCAATGGAAAACGCAGTTAAATTAACAATAAACAAAATCAAGCTTAAAATGGATTTAGAACAATTCGAAAAAGAGAATTAATATGTATCAAGTTAACGACATAATTGTAGGGAAAATATTTAAGATTAAACCATACGCTTTATTCTTAGAATTTGAAGATGGAACACAAGGTCTTCTTCATATTTCTGAATTAAGTGATTTATATATCAAAGATATTGAAAAATATGGCAGTATTGGCGATGAATTAACTGTAAAAGTTCTTTCAATTGACTCTAAAAATGGTTTCTTAAGAGTCTCATATAAAGCAATAGAAGAAAATAAAGTTGCTCATACAAAAAATAATAGTAATATTAGGAAAATAGAAGCGGATCCGGAAGAATGGAAACTAATCGAAGACAATTTAGATAATTGGATTAAAACAACACTAGAAAAAATGGAGGATAAAAACGATGATTAATGTTGATTTATCAAAGCTAATTGATGAAAAGGATATTTTAAAATATCAAAGCAAAGTTAACGAACTTAACCAAGTTATTTTAAATAAATCCGGTGCAGGAAATGATTTCCTTGGTTGGCTTGATTGGCCAGAAAATTATGACAAAGAGGAATTAAAACGCATTATTAAAGATGCTAAATACGTTAGAGATAACTTTGATATCCTTGTTGTCTGTGGTATTGGCGGTAGCTATCTTGGTGCAAGATGCGCTCTTGAAGCTCTTAATGGTTTAAAAAGTGATGATAAATTAGAAATTATCTTCATGGGTCAAACATTCTCACCAAACTATATTGCTCAAGTACTTAATTATTTAAAAGGAAAGAACTTTGCAATCAATGTTATTTCTAAAAGTGGTACCACTACCGAAACAAGTATCTCATTTAGATTATTAAAAGAATTATTAGAAAAACAAATTGGTAAAGAAGCTGCTAAGAAAGCTATTTATGCCACTACTGATAAAGCAAGAGGGGCATTAAAAACCTTATGTAATGAAGAAGGATATGCAACATATGTCCTTCCAGATGATATTGGTGGTAGATATAGTGTTCTTACACCAGTTGGAACATTCCCACTTGCCTGTGCTGGAATTGATGTTAAAGCGATGATTGAAGGCGCTAACATTGCAAGAAAAGAATTTGCAGATCCAGATTTAACCAAAAATAGTTGTTACCGTTATGCAGTCGCTAGAGACTTCATGTATAGAAATGGCAAACCATGTGAAATGTATGTCACATATGAACCACAAATGAGTCAAATCTCTGAATGGTTAAAACAATTATTCGGCGAAAGTGAAGGAAAAGAAAAGAAAGGTTTACTTCCAACAAGTGCTACCTTCTCAACCGACTTACACTCATTAGGTCAATTTATTCAACAAGGTTCACCAGTAATCTTTGAAACAATTATCAATGTTTTAAATCCTGAACTCGATGTTAAAATTCCTCATGATGATGGCAATTTAGATGGTTTAAATTATCTTGAAGGTAAGAGCTTA
Source organism: Bacilli bacterium (assembly GCA_045601085.1). GTDB lineage: Bacteria > Bacillota_I > Bacilli_A > RFN20 > CAG-826 > JAZRZD01. The sequence goes on from JAZRZD010000011.1 coordinate 2,354, forward strand.
TCATTTGTTAACCAAAAAGCATTTGAAGGTACATTAGCCGCTCACCATGACGATGGTAATGTCCCATGTGCAGTTATCTATATTGATAAATTAAATGCAAAAACACTCGGTTATACTTTCTATTTCTTTATGAGAGCATGTGCAATGAGTGCTTATATGCTTGATATTAACCCATTTAACCAACCTGGCGTGGAAGTTTATAAAAAGAATATGTTCCACCTTTTAGGCAAAAAAGGTTATTAAACTATATTAATATAGTTGATTAAAAAGAATTGCCCTAGCAATAGGGTAATTTTTTAATTGACTGCTGGCTTTGTAAGTGTTATATTATCAAAGCGTATCGTTAAAAAGCGGATGCTTAGCTCAGCTGGGAGAGCATCGCCTTTACACGTCGGAGGTCGTGGGTTCGAGTCCCTCAGCATCCACCATTACGCATTACGCTCACTAACTTTCTGGAGGGGTAGCGAAGAGGCTAAACGCGGCTGACTGTAAATCAGCTCCTTCGGGTTCGGCGGTTCGAATCTGCCCCCCTCCACCACTGTTGGGGTGTAGCCAAGAGGTAAGGCAACAGACTTTGACTCTGTCATCTCGGTGGTTCGATCCCACCCACCCCAGCCAATCAAATGACTCGCTAGCTCAGTCGGGAGAGCCCTTTACTTTTAATCAAGGGGTCCGGAGTTCGAATCTCCGGCGAGTCACCACTTAAACGATGCCCAGGTGGCGGAACAGGTAGACGCACAGGACTTAAAATCCTGCGGTAGCGATACCATACCGGTTCGATTCCGGTCCCGGGCACCAGCTCAAAAAAATGCCCTTCTATAAAGAAGGGCTTTTATTTTTCCTTTAGAGTGATAATATATTTCTTATGAGTGAAAAATTAGCGAAGATTGCTTTTAATAAATTCCTTGGTAAAAAGGGTAAATTAGAAAAGGCCATTATCGGTGGCATGATGAATCATTCCTATATTTTTTCTTACGGTGATGAGAAGTATTTAGTCTATATTCCAAGTGAATCTGGAAAAGAAATGGTTATTCGTCCATTAGAATATGAAAACATTAAATTAATTTCTTCCTTAAATATTGCTCCTGAAAACTTATATTTTGATACAGAAACAGGAATTAAGATTAATCACTATTGTGAAGGTATTTCATTAGAAAAAATTAATATTGATGATAAAGATATTAAACAAGTAGCGGTTATTTTAAAGAAACTCCACCATTCTAAATTATTATCAAGAACTGATTATCCTTTATTTACATCATTAAATGGATATGAAGAACAACTATTTTCATATACAACTCAAGTAGATGCTTCATATAAAACATTAAAGAATATCTTAATCGCTAATAAATCATTCTTATTAAAGTTTAAGAAATGTATTTGCCATAATGACGCTCAAAGAAGTAACTTCATTAAATGTGATGATGGAACATATAAAATTATTGATTTTGAATTCACGATGAACAATGATCCAATCTATGATATTGCAACATTTGGCAACGCTAAAGTTAGCGAAGGATATAAACTCCTTAATGAATATTATTCAAATAAACCAACACCTATACAAAAAAGAAGATATTTCCTTTGGAGAATATATATTTCTGTTCAATGGTATTTAGTGGCTATGATCAAGCACTTTAAAGATGGCGATGCTCTTGGAATTAATTTCTGTGATGTGGCAGACCACTTTATAGATAATGCTTTAGATGCAATGAGAGAATTAGCCCAACTTGACCAAATTGGTTAAATCACTATTCGTTGTAATCTTAATATTATCGTAACTTCCGTTAACGATATGAACATCAAATCCTTTAGATGCTACTAAGCTAGCATCATCAGTAAATGGGTTACCATCAAGGTAACTTTTTTTAATTATTGAACCTAAGAATGTCTGTGGAGTTTGATGAATATAAACTTTTTCTCTATCCATTAAAGAAGAAACTCCATTATTGTTAACAATACTTAAAGAATTAGTTTCTTTTACAGCAGTTACCACTGCGTTATATTTTTTACATTCCTCAATATTTGCGTTAATTATTTCGTTATTAATAAATACACGTAAACCATCATGAATTAACACTATATCGTTACCATTAATATATTTAAGACCATGACTAACAGATTCTGCGCGTGTTTCTCCTCCTACAGTGATATCTTTAACTTTCTTGAAATTAAATTTATCTAAATAGCTACAAATCTTATCTAATTCATCATGTTTCACTACTAAGATGATTTCATCAATGTTTGGATTATCATTAAATACTTTCAAAGGATAATAAAATAATGGTTTACCCTGATATAAATATAATTGCTTAGAAGTCTCTAAAGACATTCTAGTGCCTGAACCCGCGATTAAAATAATTGCTTTATTCATATTAATAAATACGTGAGAGATCGACTTTTCTTTTTTTCACTTTAATTTTCTTTTTCTTGACCACTTTTAAGAATTTCTTAACTGAGGCTTTTTCTTTAGAAGTGAAATATACAAAGAAAGATGATGTTTTATCTTTCATTACAAAATTAATACGTGAATATTTTTTAACAGCTTTATTATGTTTTAATTTCTCTACAAATATCTTTGATATGTCTTCAAATTTAACAGTCTTTAAAACTGGATAAAATAATCCTTCTTCTTTTTCTTCGCCTTTACTACCGTCGTTGTAGAAACGGAGTTCATCTTCAGTTATACCAATAACAGCGTGATCAAAAACGCCATCTTTTTGGAATTGAAATAGTCCAAATAGATAACTAGAGATATTTGAAGAGTTTTCTAAAATAAAATTCATTGATAATTTAATTATAAATGTAATAATGAAAAATTCATCCAATTATCTTATCTTTTAGATAATTAAGTGGTAATATACATTTTGGATATGGATTCAACAGAACAATTAATCATTGCTACATTAGACAAAATTAGACACTTCTTACAGAAAGATGGGGGAGATGTAGAATTTAAATCTTTTAAAGATGGCGTTGTCTATGTAAAGATGCAGGGCGCATGTCAAGATTGCGCTTACGCAAATGAAGATATTAAGGGCTTAGTAGAAGTTATATTACAGGAAGAAGTTCCTGGTGTATTAGAAGTCTGTTTAGCAGACTAACCTCATTGGGGTATAGCCAAGCGGTAAGGCATCGGCCTCTGACTCCGAGATGCCTTGGTTCGAATCCAAGTACCCCAGCCAAAAACTATAACAAAAACCCTATATTTTATTGCAAATACAGGGTTTTTTATATTTTTGAATAATGTTTATAATAAGAAGTTTTCTTTGCGATTTAGAATGATATAACCTTTATGATTAACGCAATCTTTTTTGTTATATGTAATTACGTTACCATCTGGTTCAATAAATATTCCACCAGCTTCTTCTACTATAATTTGAGGGGCTGCTGTATCCCACTCTTTTGTTTTAGAAGTCATTCTATAACTAACCTCTGCTAAGCCATGAGCAATACGGCATGGTTTAATAGAAGAACCATATCTTTCAATGCTTGTAATTCTATCTCTATGACGGTTAATAATTTCTAACTCTTCAGGATAGAAATAAAATGGGCTTGTTAAGCAAATTAAATTATCAACTTTATCACTGACATGGATTTTAGTGGTAGTTTTACCATCTGAATAATAACTACCTCCACCAGCGGTTGCGTAGTAATATTCTCCAGTAATAGGGATATAAACGACTCCCATCACTATTTTATGTTTATAGCAAAGTGCAATATTAATTGCGAATTGATCATCTCTAGCAACAAAATTCATTGTTCCATCAAGTGGATCAATAATCCAAACATAATCGTTATCAAGTCTAGTTAGATCATCATCGCTTTCTTCGGTAAGAAAAGAATGGTTAGGAAATTTCTTTCCCAAATATTCTCTTACTAGCTTGTCTGATCTTTTATCCGCTAGAGTAACTGGCGAATTATCACTTTTGTTTTCAACAGCAAAATCCTGACGATAAACTTCGAGAATAATATCTTTAGCTAATTTGGCAACGTTAATTGCCTCTTTAAGATATTCTTCCCACATAATTAGTTTTCGCTATCTTCAGGTTCAGATTTTTCTTCAGGTTGTTCTTCTTCAACACCAAAGCCTTCAGTTTCATCAGCAACTGGGGCTTCTTCGAAGTCTTTGTTATATTCTTTGTCTTCTTCTGCTTCTTCAATATCAGCACTATCAGATTCAGATTCGGCAGCATAGGCGGCAGAATTATCAACATAAGAGACATCAAATGTATGTCTATTTCTTAAATCCCAATAATTATCACCTAAATTAACGAATCTACCATCTAAAGTAAGATTGGTAAAGAAGATAGAAATTTTGTTATCTTGTTCTTCTTTTGATAAATTTGCTTCTTTAGAAACATATTCCCAAATTTCTGGGAATTTAGCACCGGATTTACTTGAAGAGATAAATTCGAATGCATGGTCAATTAATGATTTTGCCATATAATTTCTCCTTTTTACATATGTTCTGGAGCACTAACACCAATAAGTTTTAATGCATTATTCATAACGATTTTGCAGGCTTTTACCAATGCTAAACGTGATGATGTGACATCCAGATTGTCACTATTTATTACTCTACATTCGTTATAGAAAGAGTGGATTCTTTCTGCTAACTCGTGAATGTAGTTTGTAATCTTAAATGGGGCTCTTTCTTTAGCGGCAGTTTGTACCACTTGTGGGAAGTTTGCTAAGCATTTTAATACTTCTATTTCACTTGGCATTTCAAGTTTAGAACCAGAAATATCAATCTTATAATCTTTTGCACTATCTAAAATTGAACATAATCTAGCATGTGCATATTGAGCATAATATACAGGGTTGTTGCTTGATTGTTCCACTGCTAAAGATAAATCAAAATCCATATGAGAATTTGGATTTCTCATAGCAAAGAAATATCTTGATGCATCTTTACCGATATCTTCGATAAGTTCTTGTAATGTAATAGCGTTACCTGTACGTTTAGATGCTTTGATTTCCACTCCGTCTTGGATGAATCTAACCATTTGGATAAGAGTTACATCTAATACATTTTCACTATATCCATGCATCATTAATGCAGATTTTAATCTATTAACATATCCGTGGTGATCAGCACCTAAAATATCAATTAAATGATCAAAGCCACGAGACATCTTGTTACTGTGATAAACAATATCAGGCATAAAGTATGTATAATCACCATTACTCTTAACAATTACTCTATCTTTATCATCTAAGAAGTCTGTTGTTCTAAGCACTTTAGCGCCTTCTTCTTCATAAATGTATTTGTTTAAATATACAAGTTCATTCTCTAAAGCATTATTTTCTCTAATAACTTTTTCGGAGGAGAAAACATCAAAAGTAACACCAAAGTTCTTTAATGTTTCTTTAATTCTTCCAAGTTCTTTATCAATACCAATTTGTTTAAATAGATCAATATCACTATTATTTACAAATTTATCACCATATTCTTCTTTAACTTGCTTTGCAATTTCAATTACATCAGCACCCATATATCCGTCTTCAGGAATTTCTTTATGAATACCAAATAATTCGTGATATCTAGCATCAATTGATAATGCTAAATTTTCAATTTGTTTACCAGCATCGTTAATATAATATTCTTTAGTCACTTCATTGCCAGCGAAAGAAAGAATATTTGCTAAAGAAGATCCTATAGCAGCGCATCTAGCAGTGCCAACATGTAATAAACCAGTAGGGTTCGCACTAACAAATTCTAAATTTATCTTTTTGCCAGTAGAAACTCCCTTACCAAAGTCATCACCTTTTTCTACAATAGTTTTAATGATTGAAGAAATAGAATCATTATTGATAAAGAAATTAACAAATCCAGGACCCGCTATTTCAATTTTTTTAATTTGTTCGCATTCTAATAATGGAATGGCTTTATTTGCTAAATCGATTGGTTTACAAGAAAAATTACGGCAGAATTTCATAGCAAAATTACTAGAATAATCGCCAAATGCATTGTTTTTTGTGGTTTCAATAACAATGTCGTTAGTGTTTACTTCTTGACCTAATGAAGCTAATGCTTCTTTAATTTTATTTTTTAAAAGTTCTACAATTTCCATAACTTTCTTATTATACTTTCATCTTTTAAATAAACAATTATTTATTTAATAAAACAATAGCGTACGCCTCTATTGCTTTACCTTCTCCAACAGATCCAAAACCTTCATTTGTACCTGCTTTAATAGAGACATTTTTAATATCTGTTTTTAACAAATTAGCGACATTATTTTTCATCTCATCTATATAGTCTTTTAATTTAGGTTTTTCTAAAGAAATGAATATATCAATGTTACCAATGCTATATCCAGCTTCTTTCATTTCGTTATAAGCATCTTTCATAATAAGAGCACTATCCATATCTTTTGTTTCTTCTAAATTATCTGGGAAGTGACTACCTAAATCTTTAGAACCTAACGCTCCATAAATGGCTTCTGCAATAGCGTGATAACAAACATCACCATCTGAATGAGCTTCTTCACCAAAGTTAGAAGGAACATTAACTCCACATAAAAGGAGTTTTCTACCTTCTACTAATTTATGAATATCTTTTGAGAAACCTACACGAAACATATTAGACATTGAATTTGAAAAACATAATATCGCCATCTTTAACGATATAGTCTTTTCCTTCCCTTCTTAATTTTCCTTTTTCTCTAACTGCAAGTTCTGAACCATATTCTTTAATAGAATCATAAGAATAAACTTCAGCGCATATAAATCCTTTTTGGAAGTCAGTATGAATAACACCAGCACATTCTGGAGCAGTGCTACCATTTAAGAATGTCCATGCTCTACATTCATCAGCACCAACAGTAAAGAATGTTGAAAGGTTTAATAATTTATATGTAGCTTTAACTACTTTATCTAAACCTGATTCTTTAATATTTAAATCATCTAAGAATAATTGTTTTTCTTCTTTAGAAAGATCAATTAATTGACTTTCAATTTCAGCAGAAACAGGAATAGCTTCTGCACCTTCTTCTTGAGCGTATTTTAATACCTTTTGGTAATAAATTGAGTTATCTAAATCTGCTAAATCACTTTCACTAACATTAGCGACATAAATGATTGGTTTATGTGTTAATAAGAAGTAATTTTTATCAATAAAATCATGTTCATCTTTAGTTAAATCTAAACTTCTTGCGGCTTTTCCTTGAGATAACCATTCATTTAAAGCTTCAAGGATTTTCATTTCATAAACTGAATCTTTATCTTTAAGAATTCTTGCTTTATTCGCCACTTTTTCAATACGTTTAGTGACTGCATCTAAGTCTGCTAAAACAAGTTCTAAATTGATAATTTCAATATCTCTAATTGGATCAACTCCGCCTTCAACATGGATAATGTCAGAATTATCAAAACATCTAACAACTTCCACGATTGCGTCACATTGTCTAATATGACCTAAGAATTGATTGCCTAAACCTTCACCTTTTGAAGCGCCTTTAACTAATCCTGCAATATCATAAAATTCCACAGTAGCAGGAATTTCTCTTTGAGGATTAAAAATAGAACAAAGATATTTAAGTCTTTCATCAGGAACAGGAACATTTCCAGTATTAGGGTCAATGGTTGCAAAAGGATAATTTTCTGCAACTACATGTGATGATGTAATTGCGTTAAATAATGTTGATTTTCCAACGTTTGGTAATCCTACAATTCCTGCTTTAAGTGACATAATAAACTCCAATAGATAGCAACAATTATTATAAAAGATTTATTTATAAAGTAAATAATTTACTTATACAAACATTCAAGAGGATTTAACTTTTTTACCTTTTTTCTCATATAGATATAAGTGATCAAACAAATTGATGTCTCTAATAAAACCATCGATAAAATAGGGAAAACACTGTCTATAACAAATTTGAATACACTAAATTCAAAACCTAAAACTGAACTTAACATTAAATAAGAAATAGTAAATTCTATCATTGCTAAAAAGATAGATATAACTCCACACATAACGATATGAGAGGATATAAACTTATAACTTTCTTTTTTAGAAATTCCTAGGCATCTTGCTATACCAATATCTTTTTGAATTTGAAATAAATATAACGAATTAATTTGTAACAAAATAAATAAAGAAATTATAGAAACAGTAACCGATATTGTTACTAGAAAAATCAAAATATATCCTGTTATTTGATCAGCAGTATTAACAATTTCCTTATGTGGATCTTTTACTGTAATTATTGGAAATGCTTTTTCTAATGTTTCTTTATCTTTTTCAATTAAACTAGGGTCATGAAGCTTATACGAAATAGCGTTTATTTTTAAATCAAAAGCAGATGTTTTTAAATAGTTCTGGAAATATAAAACCGGCCAATATTTGTTGTGATAAATTACATTCTTTTTGTTATCAATAATTCCAACAATTTTTAATGTATTGATTGAAAATTCTTTATCCAAAATTTCATTGGCAATATATACATTTTCTCCAATTGGATTACCAGTAGGAAATAAATCGTTTGCAAAGCCACTTGAGACCACTATTTCTCTATACGATATTGGAGCCTCTCCATTGATGACTTCTTCAGTAATTGGACTAAAGGAAACTCCATCACTTGCACTCTTAGAAAAATGCCCCTGAAGAATGCCATCTCCAGAAAAATTATTTTTCTCATTTTCATCCAAAAACCCATACAAATCCCCAATTTCTATTGCTTTTTCCTCATCATTAGTAAAGAATGTCATCCTACCAAAACCAGACATTAAATAATCAGGATATATAGCATATCCATTCGTCGTTCCTACTATTGGTGAATATAAATTTCCATCAACATTATTAATATAATTTATATAAGAAAAATTTAATGATTTAGTGGTATTAAAAAAGACTAAAGATTTATAAGTGCTCAGTGCATCTTCATGACGAAAATATGAGGTCCCTGCCCACTCAAAAACATATTGATCAAAATCTTCATTTTCATATATTTCTTCCATCACAAAATCACGATTTCCTTTGAATGATAAATAATAAATTTTTTGCATTCTCCAAGGCTCATAATCAGAAGAATTATTATCTTTTGTAGGTATCCTCATTTTTTCTTCAAATACATATTCGTTCCAAATTGGATTTGAGTGAAATATTGTTGGATATAAAGCCAGCTCAACATCAACAACATTAAACATTTCAACATCTTCGTAATCCCAATCATAATTAGCAAAGTTAAAGACAACATCAAAACGATTTTTGCTGATGTATTGTTTTAAAGATTCTATACTCTCATGAATGTCGAGAATTCCACATATGTACTTAGTTTGAGCAAAAGTTAAACCGAGGATTATTTCATCCTTATCTAATTTGTATCCACACATTTTATAATCGTTAATTTCCCTAGCTCCAAACCCTGGGATAATAAAATCAGAATCATTCTCTTTAAATGAAAGATAGTTTTTGTTCTCAAAGATAGATTCAAAATTAGCGTTGTAGCAAACACCGACATAGTCAACATTCTCTTTTAATAGATTAGACAGTTCGTCAATTTGTTCTTTATTAGCTGAGTATTTAATAATGTCATTAGTTGATTCATTTAAAGAGACAACCACTCTTTGATCTTCAACTAAATCACCATAACTCGCTTTAACCGTTTCTGAAATGATGGAAGATAGGACTACAGAGAAACCTAAAAATAGCATTGATAAGGATGCGAGGAAAATTGATAAGAACGCTTTAACCTTTGATTGTTTTAATTTCCTATATGTATAAGAAAATAAAAAACTACTACTAATATGAGTGTAAACATTATTCTTAATTAACTTTAATCTATTTATGTCCTTTTTAATAACTACTTTATTTTGGTTAATTATGTTAATAATTTTGCCATCACTCATCTCATAAATTGTATTAGAATATTTTGTTGCTAATTCTTTGTTATGAGTGACCATTATAACCAATGTTGAAGATGAAATTCTTTTAAACAAATCAAGGACAACATTTGCGTTAGTATCATCCAAAGATCCTGTAGGTTCATCTGCTAAAATAATTCGTGGATTATTTACAATTGCACGCGCTATTGCTACTCTTTGTTTCTCTCCTCCAGAAAGATCACTAACCTTTTTATTTTTTAAATTTAATATTCCAACATAATCTAGTGACTCACAAACTTTTTTATTAATGAAAGCATCACTAGAAAGTGATACTGCGGAGCAAGCAAAAGCTACGTTCTGATAAACAGTATTTAATTCGTAAAGATTATTATTTTGATAAACATATCCAAAATTTAAAATTCGATACAATTGAGCATCATTTTCGTTAAAA
>JAZRZD010000012.1:0-40585 GCA_045601085.1 Bacilli bacterium
TCTTCTAGTGGCTCTGATTATACTAAGATTTTCGTTCTCAATTCTTCAAAACAAATGAACATCTTAGGAACAACATCAAGTTCCACAAAAGGCCAAGCTGGTTTATATTTCAGAGAAAAGAATGTTAAGATTCAAATCAAAACACCACTCCATATTGGTAATTTCGCTCACGCTATTAGACAAAATAAGATCCAATGGTCTTCTGGCAATATTGTTTATGACAACTCTAATCCAATGATTACATTTGATAACTATAATGCAAGTGAGCCAAACTTCTACGATATGGAAGCATCTGCTAGTGGCTACAAACTTCAAGATGTTATCTATAAATTTAAAAATAGCAGTGGTTCAGTAATTGACCTCTCTGCCCATTAATCTAGTTATTTACTCTTCTAAAAAGAGATAAATATATACAAATTGTTCTTTGCAAACTTACGTATTACTGTAGCAATTTCTCCTACTTTATTTATAAAAGATGCTATAATAAAGGTAGAAATTCTATATACACGTATAAGTTCACCTTATTAGGAAAGGTGAATTAAAAAAGTTTCTCTTCTTTATTTTGAAGAAGAACAACAAATCTAAAGAAAGGATGTATCTAACTTCTAATCCTAATAATGAAATTAGATGCGAAAGTATTTATGAAGTATCTTACAAAGAAAATCATTAAGTGCGCAATTTGTTTTCCTTTGTTTGCTGCGGCTATTGTCGGTATTAATATCGGCCATAATTATGCCTACGCGTATGAAGGTAACCTAGACGGTATTTTATGTCCGCCTATCCCTATGCCTACTTATGGTGGTGGCTCAAGCGACATGAAAGGTAATGCAGTTGCTGTTAAGATCGAATCTGAAGGTATTGCAATGGTTCAAAATAGAAACAATACCTTGCCACTTGCTAGCTCAAACAAGACAGTTAACGTCTTCGGTATCGGAGCTCTTGACTGGTTCTATGGTGGTGCTGGTAGTGGACAAATCTCATTTAATAACAGAGACTCCGCTAACTTTGTTGAAGCCTTAAAAGAATATGGCGTGACAGTTAACGAAGAAATCTTAACTGCAATGAATAAGTATAAACGTTCTAGAAACGCTAGTGGTGACTATGTTAACGACTATATTAAACGTTATTCTTTACCATCAGAAGTATCCAAAATCTATGAACCAGATGTAAGTGAATATTTAAGTGTTTATAACAACGCTAAAACATTCTCTGATACAGCTCTTGTCGTATTTGGCAGATATGCTGGTGAAGCTGAAGACTTAACAACAGTCCAATACAAAAACAAATATTCAACCGATACATCAAAGACGACGTTGGATCTCTCTGATGAAGAAATTGGATTATTAGAAAAAGTCGCTAATGACTTTAATAATGTAGTTGTTATCATTAACTCTACAAACACAATGAATCTAAAAGAGATTGAATCTATTGAGGGTGTTGACTCCTGTTTAGTCGTTGGTGGTACTGGCTGTGCTGGTGCTAGAGCAATTCCTAAAGTCCTTTGGGGCGATGTTAACCCATCAGGTCACTTAACTGATACATATGTTTATGATTTCGAAACCAACCCAACATTCTGGAATACAGGTTACGATAATCTTGGTATTTATAAAAATTCCAAATCCTATAATATGAGACCTGCTTATAGTGGCAGACCTTCCAGAGGTATTGGTGGTGGTGACTGTGGTTCTACCGGTAACACCAAAGGTGGTGCTACATATGGAGAAGACTCCGCAGTTTATGTTGATTACCATGAAAACATTTACGTTGGTTATAGATGGTATGAAACCGCTGATGCTGAAGGTTATTGGGAAGGTACCAAATGGGGTTCATACGATAATGTTGTTCAATATCCATTTGGATTTGGCTTAAGCTATACCGACTTTGATTGGGAAATTGATACTGCTAATTTATCTTTAGCTAATAATGGCACAATCGATGCAAATACTGATTTAGTAATCCCAGTAAAAGTTACAAATAAAGGCACTGTTGTTGGTAAGGATGTCGTTCAAGTTTACTTAACTGCTCCTTATACTGATGGTGAAATCGAAAAATCTGCTGTTGAATTAGTCGGATTTGCTAAAACAAACGATATTCTTCCTGGTGGAAGTGAAACTGTTAATATTGAAATCAATACTGATAGCTTCAAATCATTCGATGATCGTGATTATAACCACAACGGTTTCTATGGTTATGAATTAGAAGCCGGTGATTATGTTTTAACTCTCAGAACTGATGCACATAATATTAAAGATGCTGCACACGCTGATAGTTATACATTAACTTATAATGTTGCTTCTGATATCCAAATCACAAATGATAAGGATACAGGTGTTGAAGTTAAACCATTAATGACTAAAGTCGAAGGTAAATTCGAACCAGTCGATGGAATTGGTGTTGATGGTAGTGATGCAAATCAAAACATTCAATACTTCCATAGAAATAACTTCCCAGCACTCTTAACTGCTAAACCAGCAGCTAGAACTTGGGATACAACCTTAGAAACTTCTAAAGGAAAAGCAGGCGCATTAGCATATAACTGTTATTCAAAAACAGCCGCTGATGCATGGGATAATGCCACAGGCTTAGATGCCTTTGGTAATCCAATCCCAACCACTAAACCAGCATTTGGTACTGGAACTTCCCCAATTCTTGTTAAAGACTTTGCTTTAACAGAAGATGGTGAAAAAGCTGCTTCTGACTGGAATGATCCAATTTGGGAAAGAGTTCTTGATGCAGTTCCATATAGCGATGCTGTTGCTTATGTTGATGGTGGTAACAAATATGCTTATTCAAGACCACAAATCCCAACAATCGGATTAACTCAAACATTATCTGACTGTGATGGTCCTGCTCAATTAAACCCAGACCAAAGAAATGGTGGTAACTCTACTGGTTATCCAGTTGGTACTGTCGTTGGTCAAACTTGGAACCCAAAAGTGGCCTTCCAATTTGGTAAATCATACGCTCAAGATATGATTAACAATGGTGCTGATGCTTGTTATGGTTTCGGTGCTAACTTACACCGTTCACCATTTGGTGGTCGTAACTTCGAATATTTCGGTGAAGACCCATTATTAAATGGTGTTATGTCTAAAGAATCTTGTAGAGGTATGCAAATCTCTGGTAAATCTACATATTTAAAACACTTTACCGCTAACGATATTGAACAATGGAGATGTGGTATTTATACATGGATGACAGAACAAGCATTCCGTGAAATCTACGCAAAACCATTCGAAATCGCTGTTAAAGCTGACTCTACAACAGGTATCATGTCCGCATTAAATAGAATTGGTGCTACATGGGCTGGTGGTAGTGAAGCTGCACAACAAGGTATTTTAAGAAATGAATGGGGATTCCATGGCATTATCAAAACTGACTATGCTGAAGATACAGTTATCATGGACTTCTCTCAATCTATTAGAGCTGGTGGTACACTTGGCTTATCCGACTCCTATACATGGAGAGGTGATAATGGTTATACATATGGTGTTTGTGGAGCATTCCCAAGCTACAATAACATTACCCCAAGACTTGCTACTAGATTAAGAACAATTGTTAAAGAGACAATGTGGATGTATGTCCATACTACTTATTTGAACCTCGAATACAATAGAGCTGTTGAAAGAGGAGAAATTACTGATGATACAGCAACCATCTCCTTCCCAGCAAAACAAGCTTGGAAATGGTGGAAACCAGTCTTATACGCTTTAGAAGTATTAATCTATGTTGGCGTTGGTGTTGGTGCTTACTTTGTACTTAGACCAAAAGAATTAGCCGCCGCTAATGATGCTCCAGTTGATGGTGATTCTAATATCCCAGGTGGAGATGACGGTAATCTAGATGGAGGAGGATCTCCTGATACACCAGTAGAAAATGAAGCTGGCGTTGAAGGGGTTGATAATCCTGGGGAGGCTCCAGTAGAAAATGCTGAAGCCCCAGTAGAGGAAACTCCAGTTGAAGAAACTCCAGTTGAAGAAGCTCCAGCTGAAGAAGCTCCAGCAGCAGAAGAAGCACCTGCAGAAACCCCTGCAGAAGCTCCAGAGGAACCTGCTCCAGAAGCTCCTGCCAAGAAAAAACCTGGCAGAAAAAGCAAAAAAAATCCTGAAGAAGGAGGCGCTGAATAATTATGTTTTGGAATAAAACTGTAAGAAAAATCGTTGATATTTCCGTTTTATGTATCGGTGCCGCTTTATTACTCGGTATCGGTGGTGGAACTGTTCTAAATTCTTATAATGATCAGCTCGCCTATGAAGCTGAATATGATGCTAAAATCGATACTTATCGTGATGAAACAGGTCATATTCCTGTTGAAATTCCTCGTAAAGATCCTACTGAAACTGAGGATGGTAACACTGATGGTAAGCAATGCTTACTCTGTGGTGAATATTATGGTGGATACCATGTCTTACCAAAATTATCCCCAGAATACTATGATCGTGAAGCTACTACTGGTGACACAACAGTCACTAAAACTGAAGTATTCGTTACTTGGACATTAAAGCAAAGTTATTGTGAACAAGAAGGTATTACTCCTATTTCATTCATGACTAGCTATAAACAAGGCTTTATCAATGTAAATGGTAAAACATATTTACCTTACGAATTCTCTCAAAACCATCCTGGTATCGATATGAGTTTCGATGCCTCAACAAACACAATTGTTTGGGATGTTGTTAAAGAAGGTGGCGCAGTCATCAAAGATGAATACATTAAATGTGCTCTTTCTGGCACAAACCTTCTCATTAAAGGACAACCTTTAACAATTACAAGTGAAGCTGAACAAGATGGTCTTACCCTTACTTCTGCCGAACTTATCATTGAAAATGAAACAACAATCTGTGTTAACGATAACAGAAACTCTTTAACAGGTAAGAGTGGTATCAGTGTTAACAAATTCCATGTTAAAGAAGGTGGACGTTTCCACATTCGTAACTTCCAATATGGTGTTTATTTACCTGCTGACTCTACTTCTATTGTTGAAGGTGAATTAGATGTTTCTGGTGCTAGTGGTGCCCATGGTATCAACTCTGGTTACGGTAGTAGAAAAATCAATTTAGGTGAAGAACACGCAGTATTCATTAACGAAGTTAGAAAACAAGTTGGTGGTACTTATGCCTTCACAACAACTTCTACAATGAAACATTTAGTTGTTTGTAATAATAGTACTGATGTTAAAGATGCTCTTCACTATGTTATTAGTGATTTAGATAGACCAACAACATCAAGTGGTGGTCACGTCAAATATACATGTGCTGGTTGTGGAACAACTTCTCTTGAATTTGATCTTCCTGCATTAAATACAACTGATTACACATTCTCTTCAATGACAATTTCACTTGATGACGCTCCATATGAAATTCCATGCTATACATTAAATTCATATCCACGTCCATTATGTGAAAAACTTGCTATTGATACTCTTTCTGAATTCAACTGCTTCATTGCTAATGGAAAATATTATTCCAAAGATTACTGGAATGCTAAATTCCCTAAAGCTCAAGCAACTGAATCTGGTGAAATCGGACATAAGACCTTATCAATTACCTTAAGTGGTGATCAAACCGTTACCACAATTGGTGAGGGTGAAAACGTTTTCGATGGCACACTCGAATTCTTAGGATTTGAAAAGATTGTTATCAAAGGTAGTGGTACATTAACAGTTGATTTTGCTAATGCATGTGACGCTATTAATACTGCTAATATTGAAATTCAATCTGGCGCAGAACTTAAGATCGTTGGTAAAGGCAATACTGCTAATAGTGGTATTAAAGTTACTGATTATGCCCAAATTGATGGCAAACTCACAGTTTCTAATTTCTTAAACGGTGTTTACGTGTCAAATAGTAAAGGCTTAAAAGAAACATTCACAATTGGTTCTACCGGTGAAGTTAGCGTTACAAACTCTCAATATGGTGTATTTAATGACGTTCAACTTGACTTCGTCAGTGAAGGTACATTCAAATTTGATAACTCCTCAATGACAAAAAGAGATACATTTGGTGGCGCATTAAGCTCCTTAGCTCTCACAACATATGTCTTTGAAGGAAATTCTGTAACCGATATTAAGAGTGCTAAATATGGTATTACTGGTGCATTTGATGGTATTAATGGTTCAGCTGCTTCAGTTGTACTTGATGACCCAAAAGTTAGAATTTCTGATAATTCTAAATTCACAGTTGTGTCATATGATACATGTGTCAACCTCTTAATGGAATTCATAATTGAAAACGAAAACGGTTCTAAATCAAATGCTGAAGTTAGCTTAACAACATCTAATGCTAGTAACGGTATTCTTAGAACACCATGGAGTAGCGTTGAAGGTAATGAATACACACACAAAATTGTGTTTAATTCCTCTAAAGAAGTTTATCTCACCAAAACCGGTAATAAAGGTGGTTCTGCTATTAACTTAAGACCAAGATGGATTGTACTTAAGTTCCATAGTTATGTAACAGTTAAAAACTATAACAATGCTATTGGTAGTAGCTCAATTAAATTCCATGATGGTGATGTTGTCTATGATAATACTGATCCAAAACTCAAATTAGATAACACAACAAGTCTTACAAATGGTGATTCCGGTGGAGGAGCTGCATATAACCTCTCTACAATAATTACTGCTAGTAGATAATCAATTAATCTAATAAAAGTGACATACTTCAATTATTGGGGTATGTCATTTTTTTATACACTTTTATATTTATATAACTTACAATTTATTTTAGGAGGAATTACTCATGAATAAGAAATTATTAATTTTAGCCGCTACTTCATTTTTAACACTAGGTTTAGTTGCATGTGACAATAAACCTGCTGCAGATTTAGTGGTTTTTGCAGATTCTATTTATACTGCTAACGCTAATGGCGATTTTGTTACTGCTTTTGCGGTTAAAGATGGCAAATACATCGCTGTTGGAGATAATGAATCTATTCGTAACTATATTGGTAATTCCACAAAAGTTATATCAAATAAGTTTGCTATGCCTGGTGCAATTGAATCTCATGGCCACTGGATACTTGAAGAAGCATTCAAATTAGGATGTTTTGTCCATGCTTTTAATGAGGATGGCTCTCCAGCTAGCTATGAACAAGTAATTAATGAAATTAAAGCATATCAAACCGCTCATCCAGAATTAACTGAGATTTATGGTTATGGAATTAATGTAATTCAACAAGGAATGCCTACTATTACCCAATTAGATGAAGCTTTCCCTGATATCCCAGTATTTATCTCAGAAGGTTCCCTTCATGGTGCTTGGGCAAACAGTAAATGTTTAAAAGAGGCAGGCATCTATGACGCTGATGTTGAAGGTGTTCATATTGAACGTGATGATAAAGGACTTCCTACAGGCGTAATTAAGGATGAAGCCTGTGGATATGTCAGAAATCATATTTTCGGGGCTCTATTATCGGAAAATGATTATAAACAAGCCATTGTTAACGCTGCTAAACACTTAAGTTCTATGGGATATACATCTCATTATGATATGTGGAGTAATTTTGATGGTACTACTGAAATGTATAAAGCAATGCATTCATTAGAAGAAGATGGAGATTTAAATTTCTTATTCTCAGGAGCATATGCGATTGAATCTTATGAAAAAAGTGAAGCTTCTTCAATGATTCAAACTGCTGTTGATTTAAAAAATCAATACTCCTCTCAACACTTTAAACCTAATTATTTAAAGTTATTTGCGGATGGTGTTATGGAATCCTGTACTGGATATATAACTTCAACTTATAAAGATAAGCCAAATAACCATGGCACTAGAATTTGGGATCCAGAAACCATGAACAATATTGTTAATGAAGCAAATAGTAATGGTTTATTAGTTCATATTCACACAATGGGAGATGCAGCAGTTACTGAAGCAGTAGATTCATTTATTTATTCTGAATCAAATAATGGTTATTATCGTAATTCTTTAGGCCATGTTGCTTTAATTAACGAAAACGATTTATCCCGTGTAAAAGACCATAATATTGCAGTCAGTAGTGGTGCTAACTGGGCAAGTCAAACTACTGAAGATGATTTAGCGCTTGTTGATGAATATGTTATGAGTAAAGAAATGTATTGTTCTTTATATCCATTTAAAGACTATGTAGATTATGGCATTAAAGCGGCTTTACACACTGATAATCCATGTTTACCTGGTATTCTTGATTTATTTGGTTATATTCAAGTAATGGTTAATGGTATGGACCATAATTTACCAATTACTGAGAAAACCATTGTTAGAAGAAATGATTTTGTCTCAGTTAAAGACGCTATTGATATGTATACCATCAATGGTGCATGGATGAATAATTTAGAAAATGAAAGAGGATCAATTGAAGTAGGTAAATATGCTGACTTTATATTCACTAATTCAGATCCATTTAAAGTAAATATTGATGACGTTTATAAAGTTTCTGTCACTAATACATATTTTGAAGGAAACAAAGTTTTCCCATTAGCGGACTAGAATATTTTATATTCCTTTCTACTTTTAAGTTCTTTTTCACATAATTGATATGCTTTCTTTTCATTTGATGTAAAACGCTTATTTTTATGTGAAATTAAACATAATTTTCTTATTAATTGAGTATCTGTTTCAATTTCTTTAAGTTTTCCTTCATCTAAATATCTTTTAACAATATCCGTAGGTAAAATACCTACTCCTTTATTGTTAATTGCTAAAGCAATAATAATCATATTTGAGATTGATTCCATTCTTGGATGAGTAATTTTAACTCCTTTAACCGCTAAAGCGGAATCTAAAATTCTTCTAGGAGCGCTACCAACTTCTCGAAGTAATAATTCATATTTTGGTAGGTCAGTTAATTTGATTTTATTAGGTATATCATAGTCTTGACCCGCAACAACTACTAATCTATCTTCACCAAAAACATTTGTTTTAAGCATTTTTGATGTTGGTAGACCTTCAATAATCGCAAAATCTAAATCCCCTTTAAGAATTTTCTCTTCTAAAGGCTGTATTTTATCGATATAAAATCTAGGATCTCCATTTGGGATTTCTCTTTTTAATGTGTCCAAAAGTATAGGTAGTGAGAACGTGCCAAAAGTCATTGTTGCACCGATATTAATTGTAGGAGAAAACTCAGCTTTATAGGCTAATTCTTCAAATTCGGAGAAGGAATATATAACTTCTTTAGCTTTAGCTAAAAGTGCTAAACCTTCAGAAGTAAGAGTTAACTTTTTACCCTCTCTATTAAATAGTTGGGCGTTATAGTAATTTTCTAATTCTTTTATTGTTTGAGAAACACTAGGCTGAGCAACACAAAGCTCTTCTGCAGCTTTAGATATACTGCCTAATTCTGTTACTAAAATAAATGTCTTTAAATGTCTAATTGTCATATAGGTATTTCCTTATAATAATTATCATTTTATATTATTTTACTTCTTAATACAAATAGCTGATTATAGAAGTGTGGAAAGGAAAATCCCCCTAAATTCCTTATCCACAAACGTTAAGAAAGGAGGTAGAAAATGAGATTCTACAAATGTAATTTATGTGGACAAGTCATTTCCACAGTTAATGATACAGGTATCACTCCTTTCTGTTGTGATACAGCTATGGAAGAATTAATTCCTAACACAGCAGAGATTCATTTATCCGAGAAGCACATACCAGTATTCAAAAGAAATGGAAATGAATTAACAGTAACGGTGGGTTTAATACCCCATCCAATGACTCCAGAACATCATATTGAATGGATCTTGGTAGTTACTAATAAAGGAAGTCACAAGATTAATCTAAACCCATGTGACGCCCCGGTAGCTAAAATTATGCTTGATAAAAACGAAGTGGTTTATGAGATTTATAGTTTCTGTAATATCCACTCATTATGGGAACTAAAGCGATAAAGCATAAAATTAATTGGTTTAGTTTATATATAAAATAAAGAAAGGAGCAAAAATGAGAGAATATCTAATTATTATGGCTGTAGCCATCTTCGTAATCGGTAGCACATTAGCGATTAAGGTTACTATTTCGTTAGTAACGTCTTTCGCAAATAAGGACTGTTTTTTGAAGAAATGTGCAAATTGCCTAAATCTCCTTGCTATTCTCACTGTTACAAGTGGAATTGGGATATTGTTCTTACAAGTTGCAGACCTTCTTATTTAGGTTATAAATAAATAACCTGAGGGATCTATTGAATAAGTAGATCCCTTTTTCTTTATTTAAAGAAATGTGCTAAAATTTTACCGAGTTAAAAATATGAGAAAGTTAATTGCATCTGATATTGATAACACCTTATTAAATGATGAACTAATAGTAAGTGAAGAAAATAAAGCCGTTATTAAAAGATTTGTTGAAGAAGGAAATATATTCGCTTTATCTACAGGAAGGAGTTATTACGCTGCAAAAGTAGTGTTTTCTCAAATTGGTGGAGATATTCCAATTATTTTATTTAATGGGACGAAAATAATGTTTTCTGAATCTCAAAAAGTCATTCAAGATTTAACTCTTGATGATAAGGTTGCAAGAGATTTGACTGATGAGCTTATCAAAGATAAAAGAACATTTATTTATTGGAAAAATGAAGAATTATACATTTCAGAACTTAATGATTTAACTAAATACTATATGCGAAAAGGATTAGTGGGTTATCATGTTTATGATCCTAATAAAGACGAACTCACAAATATATCTAAAATCATTTGGCTTGATGAAGAAGTAACTGTTAGGAAATTCCGTTCATATTTTGCCGCTAAAAAGGGCATAAATATCTTTACAAGTGAACCAAAATACTTAGAAATGGTGCCTGAAAATGTGTCAAAAGGCACTTCTTTAGAGGTCTTAGCTAAATATTTTAATGTAGATATCAAAGATACGATAGCAGTTGGCGATGGAGAAAATGACGCTGATATGCTTAAAATTGCAGGTGTTGGTATAGCTCCTAGTAATGCTTGTTTAATGGCAAAAGAAAGTGCAGATATTGTATTAGATATTGATAATAACCATCATGTTATACAAAAAATCGTTAACGATTTAATATAAATAACTATAATATAAATACTATGAAAAGAATTACGACACGTAAAATCGCTGGCGCTGCAATATTCACAGCCCTAGAAATTGTCTTCCAAATTATTGGAAACTATGTCTCTTTAGGCCCAGTATCTTTAAATTTATCTTTGATACCTATTTGTATTGGTGCAATAGTTTATGGTCCTCTTGTTGGTGGATTTTTAGGTTTAGTCAACGGAGTTATGGTTATATTTGCCCCAAGTACAATGTCTATATTTATGCCACTTAGTGTTGGTGGAACTATATTAACTTGTTTAGTAAAAGGCATTGCTAGTGGATTAGTTGCTGGATTTATTTACCTTCCATTTAAAGGAAAGAAAATTGTTCTTGGATCAACATTATCATCAATTAGTTTACCAATAGTAAATTCTGGATTATTTGCTTGTGGTGCATTATTATTTTTCCGTACATTTTTAATTGAAAATGTTGGTGCTTTTTCCTCCCCAGAAGCCTTCTTATTTTTAGGCGTAATTGGTTGGAATTTTATCTTCGAACTTAGTGTTTCATTACTCCTTTGTCCTGTCATAGTTAAAGTTATTTCTGTTGTGGTAAAAAAGAATGATTAATGAAGACAAAGAAACATTAATTAATCTTGGTGAACAATACTTTTTTGAAGGTTATAATTGCGCTCAAAGCGTAGTTTTACCTTTTGCGAAATATTTAGATATTTCTAAAGAAAACCTAGTAAAAATTACCTCTGGATTTGGTGGTGGTATCTCTAGATGTAGAGAGGTTTGTGGTTTAATTACAGGCGCTACAATTGTGCTTTCTTTAATGTATGGATATATGACTCCAGAAACCGGAGAAATTAAGGCAAAACATTACGCAAGAGTGCAAGAAATTGTTAAGAAATTTCAAGAAAAATATCACTACATTACTTGCTATGAACTTTTAGGAAAATCTAGAGGTATTGAAGAACCAATCCCATCTCAAAGAACTAAAGAATTTTACCAATCTAGACCATGTAAAAATTACATCAAAAGTATGGTAGAAATTTTGTTTGATTACATTTCAAATAACTAGTGTGTTATTTAATACACTAGAAGAATAATTAAAATTTCCTTCATTTATTACTTAATTGTGTTTCACATTTATGTGTTTTCATATTAGAATGTTAAACAAGGAAAAAAGTAAAGATGGATACAACACAAATCACAATTCTAGTCATCTCAATCATTGTCGGAAGCATTTTCCTAGTGGCTTTAGGTGTGATTTTTTACATTTTTGTCATTTCTAAATCAAAAATCCGTAAACAAATTAAAGAATTACAAAGACGTTATTCTTATTTAAACGCTTTATTAATTGGTCAAGATAGCCAATATATTCATCGTTTAGAGATTATTTCTCACACTAATTTGTTATATGCTCAAAAACATGAAGCATTCTCGCATCGTTTCAAAGATCTTTATGAAAATGACGATAAATATGTTTCTAGTTATTTAAAGCAACTTAACTTATTACTATCAAATAACCAATATCGTGGCATTAAGTCTGTCATTATGGAAGCAAGAAAAACTCTTGTCACATATGAAGAAAGAGCAACTGCATTAGATAAAGACTTATATTCACTAATTAAATTAGAAGAAGAAGCAAGACAAGCTATTCTTCGTTACAAAGAAGATTATCGTCACATTAAGCAAATCTATTACGATAACTCAACCACAACTGATTTAATTTCTAATTCAATCAATAAAATCTTTATTCGTTTAGATTCTTTATTTAGTGAATACGACACAAATATTGATAGTGCTTCTTATGATGAGGCTAAAGTATTAATCCCAGAAATTGGTAACATTTTAAGCGCTGTTAACCATGTTTTAACAGTTATGCCTGATTTATGCGCATTAGTGGATGACATTATTCCTCATAAGATTGAAGAAGTTAAATCTCATTATGAAGATGCATCTAATAAAAACATTCCTTTATATCACCTTGCTTTTAATAAAACAGTGGAAGACTGGTTTGAATCCTTAAAAGGATTAAAGAACAAACTTTTAACATTACACACTAATAGTGTTAAAGCAGAAGCTGAAGTCATTGAACAAGAAATTGCTCAAATGAATGAAAAAATTGATAAAGAACTCGCTGATAAAAATGAATTCGATAACAATGTTAATGGTGTATACGCTGATAGTGTGGAATTAGAAAAGAAATTCATGAAGATTAGTTCAATTCTTCCAGAAATCACTAAAGTTTATGTAATAAGTGAAGAACGTAAACTTAAAATTGAGTCCTTAAGAGGAGCAATTAATCGTTTATCTTCATCAAGAAATACATTAGATGCTTACATTCATTCAAATGTTGAACAACCTTATTCCATTATTATGGAAAGACTTAAAAAATTAACTGAAGATTATGAAGAGGCTAAAAATGATGTTGATGAATTTAAAACATTCTTAGATTCTTTGAAAAATTACGCTGAAGAAGCTTATAACCTCGTATTTGTGTATTTCTATCACACAAAACAAATCGAATCTTTAATTAGAAATCTTTCTTTGAAAGTTTTATCTGATAAATATTCAGATGATATCAACACATGTTATAGTCAATTAAATGATATTTATTTAACTTTAAAAGTTAAACCTATTGATATTACTGCATTAAACGCTAAAGTGGAGCAACTTAAATCATTCTCTTCTACATTATTTGCAGAAGTAGAAGAAAATTGTCGTAATGCACGCTTAGCAGAAAGCGCACTCGTGTACGCTAATAGAGATCGTCAACAACAAGATGTTAATGCTCAATTAAATGAATTAGAACAAGCCTTCTTAGCGGGGGAATATAAAAAAGTCGCTGTAAATGCTAATGACTTGTATCATAAATCCCACGCAGAAAGTAAGTAATATGGATAAGTTAATATTTTTAGATAGCGCATCTACCACTAAGGTAAATGCAGAGGTTCTTGCTGTTTATAATGATATATCATTAAATTCATACGCTAATGCTGGTTCAATCCATCATTTTGGTATGGAAGTTAATCAGCTTCTTATTAATAGCAAATATGAAATGCTCAAGTTATTAAAAGTAGATCCATGTAAATATCGTGTTATTTTTACTAGTGGCGCTACTGAATCAAATAACTTAGCACTTAAAGGTATTGCTTTAGCAAGAAAAAATCGTGGTAATCATATTATTACCTCTTCAGTTGAACATCCTGCTATTTTAGAAGTTTGCCATCAACTTGAAGAAGTTTATGGCTTTAAAGTTACTTATTTACCAGTTGATGAATTTGGTAAAGTTAGATTAGAAGATTTATCTAACGCTATGACTAATGAAACTATTTTAGTTTCCATTATGGCAGTAAATAATGAAATTGGTTCCATTAATGATGTTAAAGGCATTAGTGAAATTATAAAAAAATACCCTAAATGTTCATTCCATAGTGATGTTACTCAAGCAATTGGTAAAATCGCTATTCCTTATGAATATTTAGATGCTTTTTCTTTCTCTGGACATAAAATTCACGCATTAAAAGGTTCTGGAGCATTAATTATTAAATCTAATATTAACTTAGTCCCTCAAAATGCTGGTGGAGGTCAAGAAGATAACTTCCGTAGTGGTACAGTCAATGTTGCGGGTAGTATTTGCTTATATGAAGCGCTTAAAAGATGTCTAGCAAGCTATTCTAAGACTTATAATCAAGTTTCTTTATTTTATAAAGAGGTTGATAAATATATTCTTTCTCATCCAGATTTATATGAGAAAAATACATTTGATAATAACCCATATATTTATAACTTTTCTTTAAAAACTAAAAAAGCCGCTGTCATAGTGGAAGGATTATCAACTTATGGCATTATGGTTAGTTCAACTTCTGCCTGCCATGCTAAAAATGAAGCAGGAAGTTATGTTGTTAAAGCGTTAGGTAAAAGTGATGTTTTATCTAATAACACAATTAGAGTGTCTTTTGATGAAAGTAACACTCTTGAAGAAGTGCAATATTTTATTAGTTGCTTAGATAAAATTGTTAATGAGGTTAGAAATCATGATTAAGTATGACCATATAATGGTTAGATTTGGTGAGCTTTCCACTAAAGGGAAGAACAAAAGCGATTTTATTAAACTCTTATTCACAAATATCAAACACGCATTAAAAGAGTTTCATGGATTAGAGTTTGATAGAAGATTTGATCATATTTATGTAAAACTTAACGATGAAAATGTTGATGATGTTATTTCTAGACTTAAAGAAGTTAGTGGAATTCACTCCCTTTCTCTTGTCTATAAATGCGATAAAGATATAGACACAATTATTAATAGTTCTTTAGAACTAATTAAGTTAGAAAATGGTCAAACTTTTAAAGTTAACTGTAAAAGAAGTGATAAAACTTATCCTTTAATAAGTGAGCAAATAGTGCGTAAAGTAGCCCCTCATATCTTAAAAAATACTTCATTAAAAGTAGATGTCCATAATCCAGATATCCCACTTAGTATTGAAATTAGAAATGAAGCTGCCTATATATTTAGTAAAACAATCCCCGCTTCAGGAGGATATCCTTTAGGAATTGCTGGAAAAGCGATGTTAATGCTTTCTGGCGGTATTGATTCTCCAGTAGCGGCATATTTACTCATGAAAAGAGGAATTAAGCTAGAATGTATTCATTTTGCTTCCCCTCCATACACAAATATTGGAGTGATTTATAAACTTGAAGATTTATTAAAGAAACTTAACTTATATCAAGCCTCCATTAAATTACACATTATTCCATTCACTAAATTACAAGAAGCAATATACGATAATGTTGATGAAAGTTACTGTATCACAGTAATGCGCAGAATGATGTACCGTTTAGCGGAACGTCTCGCAAAAAGAAGAAATTGTTTAGCGATCGCTAATGGAGAAAGTGTTGGACAAGTCGCCAGCCAAACTCTTGCTAGCATTAAAACTATTAATGAAGTTACTTCTTATCCAGTTTTACGTCCATTAGCAACATATGATAAGTTAGATATCATTGATATCTCTAAGAAATTAGGTACATATGATATTTCTATTAGACCTTATGAAGATTGTTGCACAATATTTACTCCAAAAGCCCCTAAAACCGCTCCTAGAAAAGAAGCAGTGGAAGAATATGAAGCTAAATTTGATTATGAATCATTAATCAAAGAAGCTCTTGATAATATTGAAGTTAAAATAATTGGTGAATAACTTAAACATAAAATAAAAACTATCCATTTGTCCAAATAGACGGTGGATAGTTTTTTATTATTCAAGATATCTTATTTAGCTTTTTTAGCTAATTTAACTAAATCAGCGAAAGCTTTTGGATCATTGATTGCAAGTTCAGATAACATTTTTCTGTTAACTTGAACATTAGCAACTTTTAATCCATACATAAATTTGGAGTAAGAAATATCGTTCATTCTGCATGCAGCGTTGATTCTTCTAATCCATAATTTACGGAAATCTCTTTTGATAAGTCTTCTAGAGATATATGCATATCTCAAAGAATGCATGACTTGTTCTTTAGCGGTCTTAAATAAAAGATGCTTACTACCGAAGTAACCTTTGGCTCTATTTAAGACTTTCTTACGTCTAGCGTGTGTGACTGTGCCACCTTTAACTCTTGCCATTATTCGTTACCTCCTTAGTTTTGTAAGAGATCTTTGATTCTCTTAACATCAGATTTACTAACTGATGTACCTTTCATCAAGTGTCTCTTTTGTTTTGTGGTTTTTCTTGGGGCTAAATGACTGGTATATGCGTGATGTCTCACTAATTTACCACTGCCAGTTTTCTTGACTCTTTTTGCGAGTCCACGTTTTGTTTTCATTTTTGGCATAAATAATTCCTCCTACTTTCTTTTTGGAGCAAGTACTAGCCAGAGCCATTTACCTTCCATTTCAGGTTTTTTCTCTACGCTAGCAACATCTCCGACCATGGCGACAAATTTATCCATAGTTTCCTCGCCAACCTCGACATGAGTCATTTGTCTTCCACGGAATCTCACACCTACTCTAACTTTGTTGCCATCACCTAAGAATTTGATAGTGGCTTTAGCTTTGGTTTCCATATCATGGATACCAATTTGTGGTGTTAATTGAATTTCCTTGGTTTCAATTTGATGTTGATTCTTTTTGGCTTCTTTTGCGCGTTTCTTTTGATCGAAACGGAATTTACCATAGTTGATAATTTTGCATACAGGTGGTTTTGCTTGTGGTGCTACACAAAGTAGATCCAACTCGTATTCATTTGCTTTCATTTGAGCTTCTCTAGAAGACATAACTCCTAATTGCTCTCCATTAGGTCCAATTAATAGGACTTGTGGGAATCTAATCAAATCATTGACTAAATCTTTTGTTTGGTTGTCATTTTTGACATTTTGACGATTGTCTTGGATAAAAATCATCTCCTTCTTAAATTCAAAAAAGGTGCACGGTAATGTGCACCCTTTAACAATCTTAGCCCTATAAGATTTGTAGCGTTAGCCAATCGACTTAAGTCAATCTGGCGAGAAGCGGGTGCATCTACTTTCTACCTTAATTGCGGTATATATAATATAACGCGCCCTCTAGTGTGTCAACACTAATTATGCTTTCTCTTTAATTTCTTTGTTTAATAAGTTAATAAAGTCTTCAACTTTCACTGTAACTTGATCTTTTTGACCATATTTACGATATGTTACAGTGCCATCTTTAACTTCGTTATCACCAATGACTAAGGTATAAGGAACCTTCTTCATTTGGCTATTTCTTAATCTATAACCAAGTTTTTCATTAGCGGCATCAAGTTCCACTCTGAAGTGGTTATCTTTAAGAGTTTTAACTAATTCTTCGCTATAAGCGAGGTGGAATTCGTTATTAACTGGTAAGATTTTAACTTGAATAGGGGCTAACCAGCTTGGGAATGCTCCTGCAAAGTGTTCGATAATAATACCAATAAATCTTTCAATAGAACCTAAACATGCTCTATGTAACATGATTGGACGTTTCTTTTCGCCATCAGAATCAATATAGAAACAATCAAATCTTTCTGGAAGATTCATATCAAGTTGAATAGTGCCACATTGCCAAATTCTTCCAATGGAGTCTCTAAGTTTAAAGTCTAATTTTGGACCATAGAATGCGCCATCACCTGGGTTAATCTTGAATTCATGTCCAGATTTCAAACAAGCTTCTTTAAGAATAGCTTCTGACTTATTCCAAATATTGATATCTCCAATGTATCCTTCTTCAGGTCTTGTAGATAATTCGATATGGTAAGATAGGTTAAATACGCTATACATTTCTTCATAGAATTTTAATAGTGTAGTAATTTCATCAACAAGTTGATCTTCACGGCAGAAGATGTGAGCATCATCTTGAGTGAATGCTCTAACTCTAAATAACCCATTAAGAGCGCCGCTAGCTTCATGACGATGGACATGTCCAAGTTCAGCAAGTCTAATTGGTAAATCTTTATAAGAATGTAAAGAGTTCTTGTAAACAAGAATACCACCTGGACAGTTCATAGGTTTAATAGCAAATTCACGGTCATCAATCTTAGTAGTATACATGTTTTCTTTGTAGTGGAACCAGTGACCTGAAGTCTCCCATAATTCCTTACTCAACATGATTGGAGTCTTACATAATTGATAGTTATATTTATCGTGTTGTGCTTTCCAATATTCTTCGATTTGATTTCTTAAAATCATTCCGTTTGGTAACCAGAATGGGAAACCTGGACCATATTCGGATAACATAAATAGGTTAAGTTGTTTACCTAAAATTCTATGGTCTCTTTTCTTTCTTTCTTCCATAAGTTTTAAATGTTTATCAAGGTCTTCAAAACTAAACCAAGAAGTACCGTAAATTCTGGTTAATTGTTTGTTTTTGGAATCACCTCTCCAATAAGCACCTGCTAATGAGAGAAGCTTAAAATATTTAATTTGACCTGTAGTGGTTAAATGTGGACCACGACATAAGTCGGTAAAATTACCTTGAGTGAATATTGTGATATCTTCATTGATACCTTCAATAAGTTCTACTTTGTAAGGATTGTTCTTAAAGATTTCTAAAGCTTCAGATTTGCTAACTAAACTTCTAACAATCTTTTCATCTTTGCTAGCAAGATCATGCATTTTCTTTTCAATAGCTTTTAAA
The DNA here is from genome assembly GCA_045601085.1 of Bacilli bacterium. Lineage (GTDB taxonomy): Bacteria > Bacillota_I > Bacilli_A > RFN20 > CAG-826 > JAZRZD01. The sequence continues at coordinate 19,122 of JAZRZD010000012.1, forward strand.
TCTTCATCGGTAATGGTGATATCACCAAAGTCGATGTCATAATAGAATCCTTCTTCAATAGCAGGACCAAAACCAAATTGCGCATTTGGGTAAAGTAAAGCAATTGCTTCAGCGAGCAAATGCGAAGTCGAATGATTTAATGTTTCAAACGCTTCTTTAGAAGTCTTTTCAACTTCAAGGATTTCCCCTTCATGATTTTGAATTTTCATAATTCCTCTCCCTCCGCCACACAAAAGCGGGCTTCTTATTTTATTAACTTGCTACTATTGTAGCATATTAATCAATTTTTCTAAATTGATATGTTTATGTCTTGGTTTAGCAATTGCTTCTTCAATATCAAAGTCTTTAATAGCACCTTGAATTTGACCAACAACTCTACCATTACCATATTCATTATTTACTAATAATTCAATGGCCTTAACAGATAATCTAGCCGCTAAAATTCTATCTTCAGCGGTAGGTGATCCACCTCTTTGAAGTCTACCTAGTACTTCGTAACAAGTGTGGAATCCTGTTTCTTCTTCAATCTTCTTTGCTAATGCAGCGCCATCATATAAATGCTCACTTACTAACACAATAGCGTGAGTTTTACGTTGTGCTTTAAGTCTTTTTAAACTAGCAATGATTTCATCATCTGTTTTCTTTGTGTCAGAAGTAATAGTAAGTTCAGCACCTTCAGAAACACCTGCATAAAGTGCTAAATCTCCACAATATCTACCCATAACTTCAACAATGGAACATCTTTGATGTGAGTTAGAAGTATCTTTAATTCTATCAACACATTCACAGATAGTATTTAAAGCAGTGGAGAAACCAATAGTTCTCTCACTAGAAGAAACATCATTATCAATAGTGGCAGGAATTCCAATTACTGGGAATCCTAGCTTTGCTAACGCTAATAAACCTTTATAAGTGCCATCTCCACCGATACCAATTAAAGCATCAATGTCATAAGCTTGTAATTGTTCAATAGCTTTCTTTTGGACATCTTCTTCAATAAATTCCATATATCTAGCGGATTTAAGGATTGTTCCGCCTCTATTAATTAAATCTTTGGTGAAGTCTTTAGTGACTTGATGAATTTGTCCTTCAACTAGTCCTTTAAAACCTTCATATATGACATACATTTCTTTTCCGTAATATAATCCCGCTCTGATACATAATCTGATCGCAGCGTTCATTCCAGGAGCGTCACCACCGGAAGTTAATATAGCAATTCTTTTAACCATAAAAAAATCCTCCAATAAATATGATAATACAGTGAAATCTATAAATAAATTATATTTTATTTAATGAGTAAAAAGTGCTGTTAACCTTCATAATGAACTTATCCACAATTTTAATGTGGAAAACTTTGCGATTTTAAGTGAAATATTGAACTTTTATTTATAATAAAGCAAAAAATTAATGTGGAAAACTTTTCCACCCAAAAATATATATTTTTTTTCTTGTTGCTTTTATTAAATTCATTTTGAGATAATGTTTCTCACAGTGAGGCAAAAATGGTTATTCTAAGTAACTCTGATTATTTCCAAGTTAAACTAGCGTCTCTTATCGCGGATTACGATAAAGATACGATGGTTAATTTTTATCAACCAATCCTTGGATTTCAAGGTTATGCTTTGTACATGTCTTTAATCAGCGAAGCCGCTAATGAGAAGGTATTAGGAGTGTCCACTCATGAAACATTATTTTTAATGTTAAGGATGGCACCAGGAGAATTTATCAAAACAAGAAAAGCCTTAGAAGGTATAGGTTTATTAAAAACTTACTTAAGTAAATCTGGAGATTCTAATGCTTATACTTACGTAATATACGCTCCTAAAACTCCAAAAGAATTCTTTGAAGACATCTTACTCCATGGCACTTTAATCAAATACGCAGGCGAAACATATGTGAATAGATTAAAGAATATATATAACTATGAAGCTGACACTGATTTAGGGAATGATGTTTCTGTTTCATTTAATGAAATATATTCCCCTAATTTTGATGATCCAGCTTATACCAAAGCCCTTAATAGTGGTCACGCTATAAGTAGAAATATAAGTGCTATTAAAACTGAATTTTCTTATGAAATATTCTTTGACGAATTAGCAAAAGTTAGTCAAATTGATAATAACGCTATTGGAAAAAGAGAAATGCGTGAAATTGAAAGAATCTCCTCCTTATATGGATTAGATGAATCAATTATGGCTGGATTAGTAGCAACTCAATATAATCCAACAGCGGATAAAGGCAAAAGAATTGACTTTAAATCCTTAACAAAATGTTGCCAAGAAGAAACTAATTACGCTTATCTTTCTAATAAGAAAATTAATGGTGGATCTTCAAAAGTTACTAGTAAGAGTGATTTAGGAAGCAAGATTAACTTAATGGAAAAGACTGCTCCTAGCGATTATCTCGCCTTATTACAAAATGGTGCTAAACCTGCAGTAGCAGATTTAAAAATCATTGATTACATAAGTAAAAACTTCAATTTCCCTAATTCAGTAATTAACGCAATTGTGGATTACTGTTTAGCGGTTAATAACAATATCTTATCTAAAAACTATGTAGAAAAGATTTCCGCCAGTGTGGCTAGAGAAGGAGTTACAACCACATTAGATACAATGAACTATCTAAAATCTGTAATGAAAGGTCAATCTAGAACAACTAGTAAGAAAGATATTAAAAAACTGACAAAAACTTCTAAAAAAGAAAACTTAGAAGAAATTGACGATATTATCGCAGAACTCGAAGAGGAGGATGATGACAATGCAAAAGCTTAATTTAAACTTTAAATTTGATAACGAAGAAGAAATCGTTGCCAAAATGAAGAAATTATATGAAAACTGTCCAACTGCAGTTAAATATATTGTTTCTTTAGGTATTCCTGAAGAAAAGATTAATAACAATATCGGTAAAATTTATGACTTTGTTTGTGATATTAATTATTGCAAAAATTGTCCTGGATTTGCCAACTGCGCTAAAAATAATAAGCACATGATTACTAAAATCACATATGAAAATAACATTGTAGATACCCAAATTACACCATGTAAAATGCTCACAAAACAAATATTATTAGAAAAACAATTTGTCTGTAGAGATTTTGATGATAAATTACTTACTTTATCACTTAGTGATATTGATGGTAAAAATAATGAAGAAAGAAAAGCTTTATTAAATAGTTATAAATCTTTATGTAAAGAAAACGATACAACCTGGATGTATATTACTGGCGCTGAAGGTACTGGTAGAAGTTATTTAGCCACTGTTTTAGCGGTTGATTTAGCCAAAAAAGATCGTGGACCTATCGCTTTTATTAACGCTAGTAAGAGATTTAAAGAACTTGCTACTTTAAGCATCAAAGATGAAGAAAACTTCCAAAAGAGAATGAATATTCTTCTTACTGTTCCAGTACTAGTGATTGATGATTTTGGAAATGAATTTAAAACTGATTTTGTCCGTGACGCAATTCTTCTTCCAATTCTTTCAAAAAGAAGTGCAAGAAAATTATTCACTATATTCACAAGTGATTTCACAATTGAAGATATTGAAACTATGTATGATACTTCAAAATCTGCAGGTATTAGAGCAAAGCAAATTTCTCGTATCTTAAATAGTAGTTCCGAAGAATTTAATTTAGGCGAAGTTTCACCTTATTTATAATATCTTTTACACTTTGTGTAAGTTCTTCTAAAGAACCATTATTATTAATTAGATATTTAGCAGTGTGTTTGTAATAATCAAATACACTGTTATTTTTATTTATTGTTAATTGATTTTTAGCGTTTTTGTTGTCTCTATTTTTAATACGATTTATTTGTGTATCTTCCGTTACATCTACTGCAATAACTTCATCAAAATCATTTTGCATTTTAGCTTCAAAAAGTAGTGGAACTTCTACTGCAATAATGCCTTTTTTGACGCTTTTAATAAACTTAGCAATTTCCTCTTTTACAAGTGGATGAACATAGGCTTCTAGTTTTCTTAAATCTTTAGGATTTGCTAATAAATGTTTGGTTAATAAACTCTTATCAACTTCATCCGCAAAATTAAGTTTAAACATCTCTCCAATATGCTTGGCGACATCTTTAGATTTATATAAGTTAGAAACAATCTCGTCAGAAGAAATTGTAGGGATATTATTCTCTGCAAGTATTTTTAATACTTTAGATTTACCAGATGCCACTTTTCCAGTGACGGCAATAGTAATCTTTTTAGCGTGTTTTTCCTGACAATTTGGGCAGAAAGTTGAACCTCTACCTGCTACTTTTTTGAAGGTAAAAGTGTGGCCACAATTTGGACAGCTTTGACCTACTTTACCATAGGCTTTTAATCTAACTTGAAAGTTGCCTGAAATATCTTTTCCTGGATGATAACTTTTAATGGTGGATCCTCCAGAAGAAATGGCTTCACTTAATATCTTTTTAGCGCTTGTAATGATATTTTCCCAATCTTGTAAAGATAAAGAGGAAGTTTCAGTTTCAGGATGTAATTTATTAGCAAATAAAATCTCATCAGCGTAAATATTTCCTATTCCACACATGACAGTTTGGTCTAATAACGTAGATTTAATGCTAGAAGGCCAATTATTTACTTTTTGGTATATTTCTACCGGATCAGCGTCAAATGGCTCTGGACCAAGCTTTTTTATTTCTTTTTCGTTTAAATAATTTTCTTCATTAGATAACTTAAGTCTTCCAAAACATCTAGAATCGTCATAACAAACTTTATGTCCGTTATCTAAATGAAATACTAGTCTAGTGAAGTAACTATTACGTTCATTTTCTTTATATTCGTAGTATTTACCTTCCATTCTTAGATGAGAAATAATAACTTTGTTATTTGTTAAATGAAAGAATAAATATTAACCTTTACGAGTAATATTTAAAAAAGTTTCATTTATCACACCATTAATAAAAGCATCTTTATCCCCATCAATCGTGGAATCTTTAAATACATCAATACTAGTAATCTTATGATTAACAAATACTGGTAGAAGGATATTCTTTATTGTTTCTACTTCTGGTAATTCTGGCATAACTATTTAATGGAAAACCAATCTTTTCCAAATCCTCCATCCACTTTAAGTTCAACTGATAAAGTTAGTGCGTGTTCCATAGTGTCTTTAATTAAGTCATAGACTTGTTCTTTTTCATCTTTAGGCACTTTAAAGAGTAGTTCGTCATGTACTTGGCAAACCATTTTTGTTTTAAAGTTACCTTCTTTAAGTTTTTTATCCACTTGAATCATAGCGAGTTTAATTAAATCTGCTGCTGTTCCTTGAATAGGAGCATTCATTGCAGCTCGCTTTGCGAATTCTCTAGTTTGATAGTTAGAATCATGTAATTCTCTAAGATATCTTCTTCTTCCTAGAATAGTGCTCACATAACCATTTTTAGTGGCTTCAAAGATAATATTTTGGAAGAAGTCTCTAACTTCAGGGAAAGATTCATAGAATTTTTCAATAATCATATGTGCTTCTTTATTAGAGATACCGAGTTGATCCGCTAAACCCCAGTCAGAAATGCCATAAACTATACCAAAGTTTACTGTTTTTGCTTTTCTTCTTTGTAAATCAGTTGGTTCACTAGTTAAACCAAATATCGTTTTAGCAGTACCGCTATGGATATCTTCTCCACTTGCGAATATTTCTTTAAGTGCTTTGCAGTTTGATAAATGTGCTAACACTCTTAATTCAATTTGCGAGTAATCAAATGATAAAATTTCGTATTCATAGTTAGGATAGAAGAATGCTTTTCTAATTTGTTTACCATCTTCATCTCTAACAGAAATGTTTTGTAAGTTTGGATTTGAAGAGGAAAGTCTTCCAGTTGTAGTTAAAGCTTGATTAAAACAAGCATGGATTTTACCATCTTCATAAATGTGCGGAATTAATCCATCAACATATGTTGAAAGTAGTTTAAAATACTTTCTATATTCTAGAATAAGTGGAACGATTGGATGTTTATCTAGAAGATCTTTTAAAACATCAACATTAGTGGAGCCTTTTTTATCTCCTTTTAGACCTAACTTATTGAATAAGATTTCTCCTAATTGTTTTGGAGATGCAATATTAAACTTTTCACCGGCTAATTCGTATATTTTTTCTGCTAATTCTTTAGTTTTTGTTCTATAGATATCTCCTAAACCATTAAGGGTATTTTTATCTAGCGCAAATCCTTCGATTTCCATATCCGCTAAGGTATTAACTAGTGGGATTTCTAAGTTTAGATATAAGTCTTCCATATTATGGGACTTTAATCTAGAAAATACTTCGTTATATAGGTTAATACAGTAGTGGGCAATTTCTACAGTTCTTTGGCCGTTTTGATTTCCAAATAAACTTACAGTTTCATCTTTAGAAATGTTCGCTCCAAAGATGTTCATAACCATATCCATATTGTTCTTACACGCGCTATCAAGGAGATAGGCAGCAATTAAAATATCAAACTCTAAACCCTTTAATGAGATATTGTTATTTGCTAAAGCAACCTTAATAGCTTTGAAGTCATAACAATATTTCTTAATATTTTCATCTTCTAACACTGATAATAATTTCTTATCTTTTAAAGCGTTATCTAATGATATGTAATAGTTTTCTTTATTTGTAGCGATAGCGATTCCTGCAATTGAGGAGTTATGGTAATCTTCTTCATCAAAGTCTAATGCTAAACCGATTTTATTAGGGATATCTACATTAGAAAATGATGTAATTTCTTTAAAATTTATTTCTTCAACACTAGATTCCATTTTCCATTTTGGTGTCACTTTATTAATAAATGTCTTAAGTCCATATTTTTGACAGAATTCATTAAGTATTGCAAAATCATAGCCTTTATATTCGGTATCACTTGGAGAAAATGGAAGATCAATATCGGTTTGGATAATCGCTAAATCTCTAGAAAGAGTGCCTATATCTTTATGTTCAATTAACATCTCTCCAACTTTGCCCTTAATCTCGCTAGCGTGAGCCATAATGTTATCAAAAGAACCATATTGTTCGATTAATTTAACTGCAGTTTTTTCTCCAATACCTGGAATACCTGGTAAATTATCGCTTGAATCACCTCTTAAACCTTTATAATCGATGATTTGTTTAGGTTCAAAACCAAAGGTTTCCTTCACTAAAGAAGGGGTCATTTCTAAAATATCGCTTAATCCTTTTTTAAGGATATTAACAGTGATTTTATCGCTTACTAATTGTAAGAAGTCACGATCTGAAGTGTATAAAGTTACCTCTATTCCTTCTTTTTCTGCTTTTTTAGCAATAGTGCCCGCAATATCATCACCTTCAAATCCTTCTTCTTCAAATTGATAAACATTGAGTTTTCTTAAGAATTCTCTAGCAATAGGGAATTGGATAACTAAATCTTCTGGTGCTGGTTTTCTATTTGCCTTATACGTATCTAAAAGTTGATGTCTAAATGTCTTTTTTCCTGTATCAAAAGACACCATAATGCCATCACCTGGCTTAACAGTGGAAAGAATTTTATTAATCATGTTAGAGAAGGCAAATACTGCGTTAGTAGGAATTCCTTCTTGATTACGCATAATTTCTACTCCTGGATAAGCAGTAGCATAGTACGCTCTAAAAAGTAATGAGTTACCATCAATAATTAAAAGTTTATTCATTTAGGTTTATTGGTTCAATTTCGTTAGCGATATATGAACTTACTTCCTCCTCATCTAATAAATTATTTCTTTCTCTTCTCTTATAGCCTTTAACTAATATAGGAGTGTTTTTATCTATATTAATAGATACCTTTTCAAATAAGTCTGAGAAAACAACTACCTCACATTCACCTGTTTCATCATATAAAGTTAAATACGCCATTTGACGACGATCTTTTCTTGTTTTGATAATTTTCTTATCTCTAATAATGCCCGCAAAAACAGCATTTTTATCATCTATTTCAAATATCTTTTGTACACCTTGAGCATTAAGTCTATCTCTTATAACTTCTAGTGGATTACTTGATAAAGTCATCCAAATAGTTTCATATTCTTTAGTTAATTTCTCTAGTGGATCATCATCTGCTTCTCTAATTACCATTTCAGGGATTAGTTCATCAGAAAGAATCATTTGTCCATCTTTGCCTTCATATAACTTGGCGTGTTGGAACGCTCCAACAGTAGCGTATTCTAAAGATTTTCTATTATGGCCAAAAATATCTAAAGCACCAGAATTAATTAGTTTTTGAGTAACTGCAGGAGTTAAACCTTTATTTGACATTCTAAGCACTAAATCAAAGAAAGACTTAAATTTGCCGTTATTACTTCTCTCTGCTAAAAGAGTATCTACAAACATATCTGAAACATTTTTAATGTTAGTTAATGGGAAAAGTAAGCCATTTTCTCTAATCTCAAATACCTTACTTGATTCATTAATATCTGGCGGTAAAATCTTATAACCAATAGTGTGTAATTCTCTTAAATAATTGTTAAATTTAGTGTCATTTACACTTGCTTTGCTATTTAAAATAGCACTATAAAATTGAAGTGGATATTTTGTTTTTAAATAGCTCATTGTGCTAGCAATCATAGCATAAGCAACTGCATGAGATTTATTAAATCCATAATCTTCGAATTTTGTAATCTTATTAAATATTGATGTAGCGACTTCTTTGCTATAACCATTGTTAATCGCTCCAGAAATGAATTTTTCTCTATTTTTAGGGAAGATAGTTTTATCTTTTTTACTCACACCACGTCTAAATATATCGGCTTCTTCTTTAGAAAAACCTGCAACTTTAGTGGCAACTGCGTTTATTTGTTCTTGGTAAATAATAATGCCATAAGTATCGGATAATATTTCTTCTAATTCTTTACTTTCATAGGTGAATTTTCCACCATTTCTACGTCTACAGAATTCATCTATTTCTGCCATTGGTCCTGGACGGAATATACCTAAACAAAGTGCAACATCTTCTAAACATGTTGGTCTAATTTTGGCGATAGCTTGGTTCATTCCTTTACTTTCAAGTTGGAATATACCAGCGGTTTTTCTTTTAGAAATAGTTTCATATGTTTCTTTTGTGTTATATGGAATATGCATAGAATCTAATTTGTCATTAGTGGTAGCGTTAATTAAATTCACACAATCATCAATAACTGTAAGGTTAGATAATGCTAAAAAGTCCATCTTTAAGAAACCTTGTTCTTCTAGATATTCCGCTTCATATTGAGTGATATAGCTTCCATCATTAGGGTCAACATTAATAGGAATAGATTCTTCAAGAGACTCATTATTCAAAATAATTCCAGCAGCGTGTAAAGATGAATTTCTTGGTAAACCTTCAATTTTCTTCGCTAATTTAACGATATTTAAGAAATAAGCGTTATCATCTACTAAATCTTTGAATGCTGGTATTTTCTTATAAGAAGTTCTTAAATCATATTTATCATCAGTTAATGTTTTACATAGTAAAGAGATATGTTCTTCTGGGAATGAATAAATTCTTCCTATATCTCTTAGAGATTGTTTTGCTTTAATTGTTTGGAAAGTAATAATAACTGCAACTTTATCTTTACCCCATTTATCAATCATGTATTTAACCATGTTGTTTCTTTTTCTATCCATGAAATCAATATCGATATCAGGCATGGTTTTTCTAGCAGCATTTAAAAATCTTTCAAATTGTAAATTATACATTAGTGGATCAATTTCTGTAATTCCAAGAGCATAACTCACTAAACTGCCAGCAGCACTTCCTCTTCCTGGACCTACAACAATGTTATGTGTTTTAGCGAATCTAACATAATCTTGCACAATTAAAAAATAATCTTCATAACCTAATGATGAAATAACATTAAGTTCATGTTCCATTCTAGAAATATATTCTTCACTTGTTTTATTAAGGTTTTTTAATCCATTAAGCACTGATTCTTTTAAGAATCCTGTCTTATTTTCTACTGGAAATGAAAGAATTTTTCCTCTTTTTTGATGAAAATTAAAAGTGGAACTATTTAATATTTCTTCAGTTAAAGAAATCTCTTCTTTTTTATAGAGCTTCTCGTAATATTTATGCTCCATAAAATATTCAAGTCCATCTTTAGATTTCTCTTCTAATTTTGTGTTATTTCTAATTGCTTCAACTATATCAATAATAATGGCATCAGATTTATCAGCGTATCTAATTCTTGGAAACGCAATTGTTTGATAAGAATGAGAAGTTGCGAATTCTCTAACTTTATTCGCATAACTCATTTCTTCTATAGAAGTAATCTCTAAACCAAGATAAAATTTATCTACAAGTTTAGAATAAACATTCACATAACTAGTGAAGTCAATTTTATTCACATCGTCTTTATTGAATCTTTGATAAAATGTGCCTCTAACAGTTTCAATAATGCCTATTACATCATCATGCGAAGATAATAAATAATCCGTTATTGATTCTCCTTTTTGGAGTAAAGAAGAGACTTTTGAGATATTTTGATAACCTTTTTCAGAGATCGCAATTAACGATAAAATATCGCCATTTAATCCAATAGAAAGACCTACTAAAGGCTTTTTGTTAGCTTTTTCTAATGCCTCAAATAGTGGTGGAATTCCACTTAAAGAACCATAATCAGTAATCGCACAACCTGAAAAATTCTTACTAACAAGTTGCTCTTTAATTGTGTCTATTGTTAAGCCGCTTTGGAGTAAAGAATATCCAGAAATTACATGTAAAGGAACTAATGGCATATATTATATATAATATACTTTAATATGCCCCTAAAATAAAGAAAAAAGGTATTAATTATACCTTCATTTCTATTTAATTTCTTATTTGATAAGCTTATCTAATTCTTCAATAAATTTTGGAATATCACTTTTATGGTGAAGTGTCGCCCCACTTGCAAGTGGATGACCTCCTCCTTCAAATTTTGCCGCAACTTCATTTACTGGAATGTTTTTACTTCGTAATGACACTCTATAAATGTGTTCTGTAATATCTTCAGTGATAGAGCAATAGATTTTAATCTCATCATATTCAGAGAACATTTTGACATTTTCTTTGCCACGTTCCACTCCAATATGTAAGGCTTCTAAGTCTTTATTTTCTAAGATGTAATAAGCAACACCTTTTTCAGTTAACTTAAAGTTATTTAACACAAATTTAGTGACTTCTAATTCTTTAACTGGTTTTGTGTACATATCTTGAGTAATTTGCGCTAAATCAAAACCTGTTTTCACTAATTCACTAGAAATAGCGAATGTATGAGAATTAGTGTCTTTAAACTTAAATCTTCCAGAATCTCCTACAATACCTGTATAAAAATATATAGCAGCTTCTTTACTAATAGTGTATTTAGAATAGCTTAATAATATATCTGCAAGAATCTCAGAACATGCAATAACTTTGTCTTTGACAAAGGAAATATCTCCAAAGTCTTCTGTATTTGGATGGTGGTCAATTTTAATAATCTCTTTGGCGTGCTTATATCTTGGGTCCGCAATACGTGATGTATTTGCGCAATCAACAACAATTGCTAAGAAAGGCTTGCTAAACCAAGATTCACTTATCTTGTCCATTTCTGGATACACTCTTCCTGTATAAATGACATGGTGATCACCAAGCATTTTTACATCTTTATCTTTGAAATTATCCTTAATCCAAGTCGCTAAACCAACTTGTGAACCTAAAGCATCATAATCAGGACGAATATGACGAAAAATCGCAATTCTATCGTAAGAGACAATCTTATCTAAAATAGTGCGATAAATCTTCTTATTCTCTTTATGTGAGGAAGTAATAATTTCAGGTAATTTTGACATTATAAATCTTTCTTTTCAACACACATTTTGTAAGCATCACGAGCAATCATAACTTCTTCATCAGTAGGAATAACTACCACAGGAATCTTACTATCTTTTGTGGAAATAATTGCTTCAGTAGCACGTGTATTGTAGTTTAATTCTTTATCTACTGTAACACCTAATGCATCGTGACATAAATCACCAACTGCTTGTCTCATTCTTGGTTCGTTTTCACCAATACCAGCGGAGAAGATAATTAAGTCACAGCCACCTAATCTAACGAAGTATTGGCCAATATAATCTGCAATTCTTCTATTGAATAAATTATTCGCTAAAATAGCGTGTTCATCACCATTTTCAGCAGCTGCTAAAACATCTCTAGAATCATTGGAAATACCAGAAACTCCTAAGAAACCAGACTTTTTGTTAAACATTTGATAAACTTCTTCAGCGGATTTACCTGTGACAGAAACAACATAATTAAATACACTAGGATCCATATCACCAGTTCTTGTTCCCATCATGATTCCACCAAGTGGAGTTAATCCCATACTTGTAGCGATACATTTACCATTTTTAATAGCAGTAATAGAAGCGCCACTTCCAATGTGACAGGAGATAATTTTTGTATCTTTTTTATCTTTAAGGTAGTTTAAACCAACTTCGCTTAAATATTTATGGGATGTACCATGAGCACCATATCTTCTAATATCGTATTTTTCACTTAATTCATAAGGAATAGGGAAGGTATAGTCTTCTGGAGCCATTGTTTGATGGAAAGCAGTATCAAATGTTGCAATAGCAGGAGTATTTGGTAATACTTTTTTGAATGCTTTATAACACACTAAGTGAGCAGCATTATGTAATGGTGCAAGTGGAATTAATGATTCAATTTTCTTTTCGGTATCTTCATCAAATAATGCACTTTTTGAGAAGTATTTACCACCTTGAACAATTCTATGTCCAATACCTTTAATTTCATCAAAATCTTTAATAATACCTTTTTCTACTAAAGCATCTAAAACTGTTTGTGCAGCAGCAGCGTGATCTGGGAATTTTGGAGTGGTTACATCTTTATTACCATTATATTTAATAGTAAAGATACCATCTTCGTTTCCAATTCTTTCTGCAACACCGCTACAGATTACTTTTTCTTCTGGCATTTCATAAAGCTTAAACTTTAATGAAGAGCTTCCAGAGTTAATTGTCATGATTTTTGCCATAATATTTTCTCCTTAAAATCATAACAAATTATAATACAAGTCAATAATTTTTGGTATTTATTTTAGTGTGGTTTATTTTATAAAGAGTTAACTTGATTAATAAGTAAGCTTTGCTGTTATATATGTTTTTGATTGTGCATTTCAAATAGGTGTTTATTAAGAATATTAAATATTCTATAATGTTTATATGGCTTTTGGATTACTATATGACTTTTTAATGGGGCAAACAATTGATGCCCACAAATTTTTCGGTGCTCATTTTGAATCTAAAGATGGCACAGATGGTGTAACTTTCCGTTTATACGCTCCTAGCGCTAGTGATGTTAGTGTTATTGGAGAATTCAATGACTGGAATGTTGGCGCTCATAAAATGTATAAAATTGATGATGCTGGAGTTTGGGAGATATTTATCCCTAATTTAGTGAATTATCAATGTTATAAATATCACTTTAAAGGCGGTAATGGTCGTTATGTAGATAAAGCAGATCCATTTGCTTTTTATAGTGAAAATAGACCTGGAACTTGTTCTAGATTATTTGATATCCGTGATTTTGCTTGGCATGATGACGAATACATGAATAAAAGAACTCGTAATTTTGATGTACCAATGTCAATATATGAAGTTCACGCTGGTAGCTGGAAATTAGGAGAAAATGGTAGATTCCTTTCTTTTGAAGAATTAGCAGATCAATTAATTCCATATTGCAAAGCAATGGGATTTACTCATGTTGAATTTATGCCTTTAGCCCAATACCCATTTGATGGTAGCTGGGGATATCAAGCTACCGGATTTTTCTCTGTTGACGCTAGATATGGAAATCCATTCCAACTTATGTCTTTAGTGGACCGTTTACATCAAGCAGGTATTGGAGCAATTATTGATTTTGCCCCTGTTCACTTTGCGATTGATAAGTTTGGTTTATGTAAGTTTGATGGAACGTATTTATATGAATATAGTAATTCTATAAGAGTTTCTCCATGGGGTAGTTACCAATTTGATTTAGGTAAAGATCCTGTTAGAAGTTTCTTAATGTCTGCGATGCATTACTTTGTGGATTACTTCCATTTTGATGGAGTTAGAGTAGACGCTGTTAGTAACATTATTTATTATAATGGCAACAAAAATATTGGCGAAAATACAGGTGCAGTAGAATTTGTTAAACGTTTAAACGCTAAAATGCATATTGCTCATAATTCAGTCATGATGATTGCGGAAGATTCTACTGATTATACAGGTGTTACTAAACCTACCGAATATGGTGGATTAGGTTTTGATTATAAATGGGATTTAGGTTGGATGAACGATACCTTAAAGTATTATGCATTAGATCCTGTTTATAAAAAATATGACCATAATAAATTAACTTTCTCTATGGCATATTTCTTTAGTGATAATTTCTTATTACCATTCTCCCATGATGAAGTTGTTCATGGTAAAGGCACTTTAGTGAATAAAATGTATGGTGAATATGAAACTAAATTCCAATTATTAAGAAATTTAATTACATATCAATTTGCCCATCCTGGTAAAAAACTTAACTTTATGGGCAATGAAATTGGCACTTTTGATGAATGGGATGAGAAAAAATCTATTCCTTGGTTTGTTAAAAGATACCCTGCTCATGACTCTATGAGTAGATTATATAGAGATTTAAATTTTATTTACCAAGCACATAAGGCAATGTATTTTGAAGAATATAATCCAATGCACTTTAAGTGGTTAATGGTAGATAATGCTGACCAATCAGTGTATGCTTTTCAAAGAGAAGTAGCGGATGAAGTCATGGTGTTTGTCTTTAACATGACTCCTAACTTCTATAATTTTTATAACATTCCAGTTATTTATGATGGGGATTATGAAGAAATATTTAATTCCGATAAAGACATTTATGGAGGGTATAACCAATATAATGGTTTACCAGTATCTTCTGAGCCAGGTAGCTTTGAAGGATTACCACATCACATCACAATTAAGTTAGCCAGTTATGGCGCGTGTATATTTAAGAAAGTAGTTAAAAAACCAGTAAAAAAAGTTTCAAAAAGAAATAAAACTATTAATAAATAGAAAGGATATATATCATGTTTGAAAGTAAAAAAGTTTTTAAAGAAGAGTTTTCACGTAGGCTTCTTGAGAAGTTTGGCCGTAGTGTTGAAGAATCACATTTAACCGAACAATACATAGTATTAGGAGGAATGGTCAGAGACTTCGCTAACCGTGATTTAGTAGTCACTCACGATAATGTTGTTAATAAGCATAAGAAAACATTAATCTATTTCTCCATGGAATTCTTAATTGGAAGATTATTATTAAATAATATGCAAAACCTTGGCATTTATGATGTCGCCAAAGAGGGTTTAAATGAATTTGGCATTGATATTAATGCTCTTGAAGATCAAGAAAGTGACGCTGGACTTGGCAATGGTGGCTTAGGTAGATTAGCAGCATGTTTCTTAGATTCTATTGCCTCTTTAGGTTATTATGGACACGGAAACTGTATTAGATATAAATATGGTTTCTTTAAACAAAAGATTGTTAATGGTAAACAAAAAGAATTACCAGATCAATGGTTAATTAACGGAAATGTTTGGGAAATCGCTAAACCTAAATACGCTGTTGAAGTTAAATTCTATGGCAATCCTGAAACATATTTAAAACCTAACGGAACTTATGGAATTAGAACCGCTAATGCATTATGCATTCGTGCTGTTCCTTATGATGTTCCAGTTGTTGGATATCATAATCATGTTACTAACTTATTAAGACTTTGGAACGCTGAACCAAGTAGTGAAAACTTACCAAAAGATATGTCATTTGAAAGTTATTTATCTGCTTTAAATGAATTATGTCATGGTTTATACCCAGATGATTCCACTGAAGCAGGAAGAATTCTTAGATTAAGACAACAATATTTCTTAGTTTCTAGTGGTCTTCAAAGTGTTTTAAGAAGTTATTACAACCATCATGGCACATTAGTGGGTATTCATGATGCTTATGTTTTCCAACTCAATGACACTCATCCAATTTTAGCTATTCCTGAAATGATGAGATTAATGGTGGATGAATATGAAATGGAATGGGATGACGCTTGGAAAGAAGTCACCCAATGTATGGCATACACAAACCACACAGTTATGCCAGAAGCATTAGAAAAATGGCCAGTTAACTATGTTAATACACTCTTACCACGTTGTTATATGATTATTGAAGAAATTAATCGTAGATTCAATCTTGAAATGAGTGCTAATGGAGTGGATGATGCTGCTAGATACGCCATGAATATTGTTAAAGATGGTCAAATCCATATGACTAACTTAGCAATTTATACATGTTTCTCCATTAACGGTGTTGCTGCTTTACATACTCAAATCTTAAAAGATATGACATTTAAAGATTTCTATCACTATATGCCACAAAAGTTTAATAACAAAACCAATGGTGTCACTCATCGTAGATGGTTATTAAACTGTAATCCAAAATTAGCTAACTTAATCTCTAGCAAGATTGGTGAAGGCTGGATTATGCATATGGAAGATATCAAAGAATTTGAAAAATATGCCTCTGATAAAGAAGTCTTACACGAATTAGCAGAAATCAAATTAGATAATAAAAAGAAATTAGCAAAATATATTAAAGAGACAATGGGTATTGAACTTGATGTTAATTCCATATTTGATTCTCAAGTAAAACGTTTACACGCTTATAAGAGACAATTGCTTAACATTTTCCATGTCATTTACTTATATCAAAGAATGAAAGAAGATTCTTCTTTTAGAATCTATCCTCATACATATATCTTTGGTGCAAAAGCCGCTCCAAGTTATACATATGCTAAATGTATCATTGAATTAATCTTAACCGTTCAAAAGGTAGTTAATTCCGATCCAGAAATCTCTAAATACTTAAAAGTGGTATTTATTGAAAACTATGGTGTTTCTTTAGCAGAACTTATTATTCCTGCCAGTGATGTCAGTGAACAAATTTCTACTGCTGGAAAAGAAGCAAGTGGAACTTCAAATATGAAGTTTATGATGAACGGGGCAATTACATTAGGCACACTTGATGGTGCTAACATTGAAATTGTTAAAAACGCCGGTGAAGATAACGCAGTTATATTTGGTCTTAAAAATGAAGAAGTTGAAGCTTATTACAGAAATGGTGGATATTCTCCATGGGATATTTATAACTCCGATTACCGTGTTAAAAACATCATGGATAGCTTAATTAATGGCACTTGGAGTCATAATTTAGATAAATTTAGAATGATTTTTGATGAACTTATGTATCATAATGATTCTTACTTCATTCTTAAAGACTTCGCTAGCTATGTAGAAGCTCAAGAAACTATCGCTAAACGTTATCAAGATCAAGAAGCATGGCAAGCTTCATGTTTAATGAATATTGCTAATTCTGGTTTCTTCTCTAGTGATCGTACAATTGAACAATATGCTAATGAAATTTGGCACTTAGAAAAGGTTAACAATGCAAAATAGTTTTGATTTTACTGTTTTAATTGAAAAACAAAGAAAATTAGACGCTTTAATTGCTTCTAATCACAATATAACTTACGAAACCACTAGAGTTAGAAGAACTTTAGCTCTTTTCGTAGAAATTGGAGAATTCGCTAACACAACTAGATGCTTTAAATATTGGAGTAATAAACCAATGGATGATAAAGCTATTGTGTTAGATGAATACGCTGATGGACTTCATTTCTTCTTATCACTTGGCATTGATGTTAATAGTGATAAAACGATCTATGAAAGAAGTGATAACAAGATTCCATTAAGTGATCAAATTGTTAAAACATATGAATTAATTAGCGAATTCGCTAAAACATATTCAGTTAGTGATTATCAAAAAGCATTCTCATATTTTTTAAATATCTCATATACATTAGGATATGAAATAAAAGAAGTCGTCGATGCTTACGAGACTAAATTAAAAGAAAATTATCGTCGTCAAAACACTAATTATTAGTGCTTTGTTCTTCATTAAGCAATAAAGGAATATCTTCTTCGGTATATAGGGATATTCCTTTTTTTGCTAAATATTGAGCAGTTATTCCTTTACCTTTTATTAAAGTATGGGAGAATTTACCATTATAAACATGATTAACTCCGCAAGATGGAGAATTATCTTTAAGAATGACTTTCTTAATTCCTAAATACGCACAGATAGTGTAGGCTTTTTCTGCTCCTAAAAGGAAATTTTTAGTAACATCCACCCTTTTAGCGGATATTACTTTATCTCCCACAATCTCACTAGGAGTTCTAGGAGTAGGTAAGCCACCTTCAACTTCTGGGCAGAAAGGGACTAATTCGTATTTTTCTAATAATTTTTCAATATCTGGATTATAACTAGATTTTCCTTGATAGTTGGTCTTATCACCAATTAAACATGCAGAGATTAAAATCTTTTCCATAACCTTAATTATTTTAGCAAGTTTTATTTAATAAAACGATATAATATTCCTATGATTAAACAATTTCTCTACGAAGTCGATAATATTGCCTATCAAGTTAACGTTACATATCGAAGAACAAGTAGAATTCATTATGTCTTTAAAGAAGGTACTTTTAGGATTTCTTGCCCATATTTAACTAGCAAAACCACAATAATTAAGGGTTTAGATAAGTTTGCTAAAAGGTTAGTGGACACCTATAATTCTTCAATTGGGTATGGAAAAGATTATATTTATTTATTTGGCACTAAAGTTGATACAACTAATAGAGAATATATTGCCTTTAGTAGTGGAGATAAAGTCCCATTTAATAATGCAGAAGACTTTTTAGTGAAGGTTCGCCCTACATATTTAAATATAATTAATGAAAGAGTTCGTCACTATGAAGGAGTAATGAACACAAAAAAGCATTTAGTTAAAGTTAGAAAAATGACTACTAGATTAGGCACTAATTCTAAAAGAACAAATACTTTAACTTTTTCAATGTATTTAATACATTTCCCAATGGAAGTTATTGATTCTGTTATTATTCACGAATTAGCCCATGATTATTATTTTGATCACTCAAATAAGTTTTATGAGGTAGTATATAAATACTGTCCAGAATATAAAAAACTTCGCAAAAAGATTATTAAAGGAGACTTCGCTAATGATTAAAGTTATTTCATCAAAAGATAATAAAATTGTTAAATCCGCTGCTTGTTTAAAAGAAGTTAAATATCGTAAAACTTCTAAAACATTCTTACTTGAAGGTCGAAAAGCTTTAGATGTTGCTCTTGAACAAGGTCTTGTCTTAAAAGTTTTCACTGTTAAAGAACTTGATATTCCTTTTAATATTGAACAATTTATTGTCCCTATTGATATCATTAAAAAGATTTCTCCAAGTGTTAATCCTGAAGGAATTATCAGCGTTGTTAAATATCCTACTTTTGAAGATAAAGAATATAGTAAATGTTTATATCTAGACGCTATACAAGATCCAGGCAATATGGGAACCATTATACGAAGCGCAGTTTCATTTAATTTTGACTGTATTTATCTATCTAGTGATTCTGTTGATATTTATAACGAAAAAGTGATTGCTGCTAGTAAAGGTGCAGTTTTAAAAATCCCATGTATAACCGCTAAATTTAATGATATTGTTGGTAAAAAAGACGCAATTGTATCTTCTTTAGATAATGATTCTAAAGATATTAAAGATTTAAAAATTAAAGAAAATTTCGTATTAGTGCTTGGAAATGAAGCACATGGAGTTAGAAAAGAAATTGCCTCTAACTGCACAATAAAAGTTAAGATTCCAATGAATAATTTTGAGTCTTTAAATGTGGCAGTAGCCGCAGGAATATTAATGTATAAGTTAGCAAATAACTAACCTACATAATCACTATCAAATTTAATAACGCAACGATATGTTTCGTTGATTTTTTTAAACTCATTTTTAATATATGAATCAAGTTCGCCAATCTTAATATATTCATCATTTGGAAGCAAGATATCAAACACTAAGTTAGTGTGTGTATTACCTTTAACCATTCTAAAATCATGGAATTTTAAGTTTGGATTATATGCTTCTAAAAATTCTTTAAGTTTAGCTTCTAATACTGGAATTTCTTTATTTTTAGTATCAAGAGGATCCATATGAATAGTGATATCTACTTTATGTTTTTTACGGATTTCTTCTTCAATATTGTCAATTAAATCGTGTAAATCTAAAACATTTTTATATCCATCAACTTCAACATGAAGTGATATGAAAGTCTTAGTAGCTCCATAGGAGTGGGCGATTACATCATGCACACCAAGTACACCTTCTTTAGCTAATATTTCATTTACAATGTTATGCACTAAATCTTTATCTGGAGCTTGTCCAATTAGTGGATCAGCAGTTTCAATTACTAATTTAATGCCGCTATATAAGATAAATAAGCCAACCGCAATTGATATTGCGCTATCTAAGAACCATAATTCTTCCACAAAGAAATATTGGAAAATTGAAGCAATTAATACAGCGCCAGTAACGATACAATCATTTAATGAGTCTTGTTTTGCAGCCTTTAATGATAAAGAATCTAATACTTTTCCAAATCCATTATTAATATAAGCAAGAAAAAGTTTAGCGATAATCGCTACCCCTAAAATAATAAAGGTATAAATATTGGGAGATGTACCTGTTTCTACACTCACCAACTTCATAATTGATGAATAAATCAATATGCCAGCAATAATAATAATGAAGAATGAGATAATTAATCCTGATATATATTCAATTCTTTGATGTCCAAAAGGATGTTCTTTATCTGCAGGTTTACTGGATAATTTAAACCCTATTATATTTGCGATACATGAAAACATATCAGTTAAGTTATTAATGGCATCGCCAATAATAGACATAGAAAAAGTTAAAATACCAATCAAAAGCTTAAAAGCAAACAAGATTAAGTTAGTGATAATACCAATTATTGATGCTAATAATCCAGTTTTTTCTCTAACTTTTCTATTGTTTAGATTTTCATAGTTTTTAATAAATAATTTTCTTAAAAATGTAATCATTTTCTGTTCTCGTAATACGCTAGTGCAGCAATACTTTTCGCGTCTTTAATCTCACCAGAATAAACCATTTGTTTAAATTTATCTAAACTTACTTCAAATACATCTAAAAATTCATCTTCATCTAAATGTTGTTTGCTAGGAATTAAGTTAGTAGCAAGGTAAATTCTAATGATTTCATTAGTGTATCCTGGGGTTGGATATATTTCTCCAAGTTTTTCTAGTTTATCAGTTTTATATCCAGTCTCTTCTTCTAATTCTCTTAACGCTGCTAAATATGGATCTTCGTTAGCGTTTAATTTTCCTGCTGGAATTTCATAGATAGTTTCTTTATATGCATAACGAAATTGTTTTACAAGTAAAACATTACCATCATGGATAGCAAGTATTGCCGCCCCTCCAGGATGTTTAACTATTTCTCTATAAGCGGTCTTATCATTTGGGCATAAAACTTCATCTTTATAAAGTTTAATAACCTTACCGTCAAACAATAGT
>JAZRZD010000013.1:0-46205 GCA_045601085.1 Bacilli bacterium
GCTTACATCCTTAAGGATAACCTAGAAAAAAACAACATTAGCCTGGTTGTCATTAGCAATAATAAAGGAAAAAGTGTCTCTAGCTATGCTAACGCTCTAGGAGTTCCTTATATTAACAGTGCTAGAAAGCCTTTTGCAGGAAAAATTAAGAAATTTCTAAAGGAAAACAACATTAAACTTGAAGAAGCTATGTTTGTTGGTGATCAAATGATGACTGATGTATTAGCCGCTCATAAAGCAGGATTAAGAATGGTTTTATGTAATAAACTAGTGAAAGAAGATCAATGGACAACACACATTAACCGCATATTTGGTAAAAGAATTAAAAGATATTTAGAAAAACGAAATAAACTTGTTGACTGGAGGAATAAATAATGGGAAAAGCAAGAAGAGTATTAAGATGTTTCAGATGTGGTGCTATTTTACAAACCACAAATCCTAAAGAAAAAGGATACATTCCAAAGGAAATGTTAGAAAATTCATCTCCTGATAGTTCAGTTTTATATTGCCATGATTGTTTTGAGACAATGAAAGAAGTCAACGTTGGTAACTTAGATGAAGGTGTTGAATCTGATATCTTAAAGATATTAGATGATGCTGTTGCTTCTGATGCTTTTATCCTTTGGGTTGTTGATTTATTCACATTTAATGGTTTATTAAACGCTGAAATTGTTAAAAAGATAAGAAAATTAAAAGTTGTTGTTATTGGAAATAAACGTGATTTATTCCCAAGAAATATCAAAGATAATGAATTTATTGATTTTATCAATAGAACATTTAAAGAATCTGGTCTTACCCCTTATAGCGTTAGAATCTTTGGTGCTGCTGAAAAGGTAGATTACAAAGAATTAATTAAAAATCTTAACGCTGCTAGAGCGGGTCATGATGTATACATGATTGGTTCCTTATATGGTGGAAAAACCACAATTATCAATAGATTCTTGAAAGAATATTCCAATAAATCTCGTTGGGCAGTTACTCAAGAAATCTATCCTGGAACAAGAGCTAAAGTGTTAGAAATTCCTCTTTCTAACTCTGCATTCTTTTATGAATTACCATCTTTATCCCTATCAACTTCAGTTATGTCCAAGGTTGAAAAAGATGTTGTTAAATTCCTTGTGCCTAAAAAGGCAATTAAGATTTCTCAAAGAACTTTAACCACTAAAGATTCATTAATGATTGGTAATTTAGCAGCATTTACTTTAGTAAAAGGCAAACCAACCTTATTTAAACTATTTACTTCCGAGTTAGTGGAATCCAAAAAAGTGGATGCAAAACAACTTGAAGATCAAATGGAAGAAAACTATCGTAGAAGAACTTTACGTCCTGTAAGTGATCGTTATCATGAATTTAAGGACTATGACATCTTTGAATATGATATGGAAAACGATAAAAAGAAACATGATATCGCAATTCGTGGTATCGGATGGGTTTCTTTTGTGGCTACTGGACAAGTTATTCGTGTTCAATTACCTAAAGGTGCCGCTTTAAAAGAAACATTATCAAAGGTGAATATTTAATATGTTAAATAACAAACAAAAGAAACAGCTAAAAGGTTTAGCAAATACTTTAGAATGTAAATATCAAGTCGGTAAAGCAGAAGTTACTGATAGCTTACTTGATGTTTTAGATAAGGCCCTAACTGCCCATGAATTAATTAAAATTGATGTTTTAAAGACCTCAGAAGCACCAGTTATGCAAGTTGCCCTTGATGTAGCAAGCAGATTAAATGCAGAATTAGTGCAAGTTATTGGACGTAAGGCTACTTTATATCGTGAAAGCAAAGAACATAAGATTAAATTAGTGAAATGAATCATATAATTTTTGGTGGTGCGTTCGATCCTATTCACTTAGGACATATGAATATGGCTCAAAAAGCCGCAAAAGAGCTCAATGGAGACGTTTTTTTCATTATCTCGCGTATTTCTGTGTGGAAAGAAAATAGTGCGCCTGTAGAGCATAAAATCAAGATGCTTGAACTTGCTATCAAAGATTATCCAAACTTTAAAATCGACTTATTTGAAGTAAATAGCGGGAAAAAAGTTAACTATACAATAGATACTGCAAAGTATTTTGTTAAGAAATATCCAAAAGATAAACTGTTCTTACTCATCGGAGCTGATCAAGTAGAAGCATTTGACCGTTGGAAAGACGCTGAAGAATTATCAAAACTAGTTCAAATTGTTTATTATGACCGTCCAAATCATGAATTAACAAGTGAAAACGTGAAAAGATACTCAATGAAAAAGATTGAAGGCGAACCAATTGACATTACTTCCTCAATGATTAGGAGCTGTAGAAAACTAACAACTCATCCTGATGTAATTAAATACATTGAAGAAAATGAACTTTATTATATGCATTTTTTGAAGGCTATTCTTAAAGAAAGCCGTTATAAACACTCAATTAGCGTAGCTCATTTAGCATATGATATAGCGCTTGCTAACAAAGTTAACGATCCAAGAAAAGCATATATTGCAGGTTTATTACATGATTGCGGCAAATATATTTGTGAGCCTTTAGTAGACGAGAAAGTCGCTGTTAAAGGATATGAAGACGTCGCAACATTTCCATTAGTTCATCAATTTGTAGGTGCTTTAATGGCCAAAGAACTTCTTAAAATTCAAGATGAAGAACTTTTAGATGCTATAAAATTCCATGCAACTGGCAAGGCTAATATGTCTGAACTAGGGAAAATCGTTTATGCCGCAGATAAGTTAGATCCATTAAGAGGATATGATTCTTCAAGTATGATTGAAGCAATGAAAAAGGATATAAACGAAGGATTTAAAACCGTCCTAAAAGCTAATAAAGAGTATTTTGAAAGCAAGAATATTAACGCAAACAACAGACTTACAGCTGAATGTATGCATCAATATTTAGATTAACCTATATATTAAATCAAAATTTGAATAAATGTTAGATTGATAGTCTAGCATTTTTTTATTCATTAAATTACGGGTAACTCATTAAAATCAAGGAAACTAAGCTTAAAAAATGATCTTATAAAAATGAATGATTTTATCTTGTTGCAGTTTTCCACCTTAAATTAAAAAAATTGTTTGTTTTACATAATTGCTATTATGTTAAGTAAGAAATAGATATTTGAAAAGATACATAGTATAGTGTTCATCCTGGAAACACATATGTTGAAAACTTTAATTCAAATATCGATGTGGAAAACGACTTTTCCAAACTACTAATAAACTACTAATTTAGTGGCTATCAATCATGTGAAAATAAGCATCCAATATGTCATCCACTACTTTATATGACACTTTTGGAACTGAATAACTTGAGGTCTGTTCAACCTTCTCACTAAGGCCTGTATTATCTCTGAATCCTATTAACCTATTTTTATATATCCTAATTTTATCAATTGTGCGTATTTGATTAAACACGGCGAGTGTTTTATGGTCGGTATTTAACTCTTTAATCACCCCTAAATCTATATCACTATTCTTGTTAGGGCCATTCTTGTTTGTCTTTAATGGACAGATAAGAACTAGAGGATTATTTTCTTGGGAATCCATTAAGACAATCCCGTAATGACGATTAGAAAACTCGGCATTCAAGTTAATGCCCCAATCTATTTCGTATATCTCCCCTCTTCTACAAGCCATCCTGATTGCGTATTTTTGTGAGAACATTAAATATTCAACTTGTCTCTGCATCCATTCAAGCTGACGACGCATCCCAATGTTAATTAATTCTCCACCACTATCTGAGTTATCTTTTCTAATTATTTTGCATATTGGTTCATTCATAATAAAAACCTCCTCATATATACATGGGGAAGTTTTCTATATTTTTATAAAATTAATTACTATATTCTAAAGAATATTATTTTCCACTTTTGGAAAGAAAGTTCTTCTTAACGTAATGAAGTAAAAGGTCAATTAATCCAATAATAATGATCGCCATAATACTTGCAGCAAACACTGTTTTCATGTCTAAATCAATGCTGTATGCGCGGTAAATAATTCTTCCTAAACCCACTATATCGCTGGAGCCTAGAAGCACTTCCGCCATTATTTCTGCCTTCATTCCTAAGCCTAAAGCCTGAATAGCGCCTAGGATAATACTGGAACTTGCAGAAGGTAAGATAACTTTAAATATACTTTTAAAACTTAATACACTAGTCTCTAGTTTCACTGATCTAATAACATCTTTATCTATATCAGTCATACCATTAACAACAGCCTGATAAATGATTGGAAACATCATTAAGAATAAAATGATTTGCAAAGCAAATATAGGTCTAATAATCACTATTAATATAAATATAATTGCGGCAGTAGGTAATGTTCTAAGAACAATAACAAATGGGTTTAAGAAATTCCTGAAATATTTAAATAATCCACCAAATAGGCCTAATACTATTGATATAACTAGGCAAATAAGAAATGAAATAACTAATCTTAACAATGTTAAACCTATTGCTTGCCATGTGCTTGCTACTCCTAACATAGTGAAAAAACGCATGAAAGCCTCACTAGGAGTTGGGAATAATTCAGTGTTTAGTGATATTGCTAATATCCACCAAACAAAGAAGATAAATAACACCCCTAATGTTGTAAATATAAGAGAGTATATCTTTTTCTTATTAGTCATTATTAATTAATGGAGTTGGATCAACAATGTATTCACTATAATCTTCACTAATACCAAGTTTAGTTAAGAAAGCATTGATATCGACATCTTCTCCCCATATAGCGTTCTCCATAATGGCAAAGCCATTTTTGCCAATTTGGACATCTCTAACTGTGGAAGCATCAAAACCAAACTTATCCTTTTGGTCATCAACATTTGGCCATCTTGTTTGCATATAAGAGGCAATTTCTTCTGCTCCTTCATCAGTGGCAGAGGCTTTAATATAGGAGTTAAGTTCAACATATCTATTATTAAAATATTCAGCGTAGGCTTTATACATTTCATTATGAATAAATAATCCTGCTTGAGGGATTGGTTGATTATCCCATAAAGCTGATAAGGAAATAGCAGAAGCATAGCTTTGTGAACCTGTCGCTACTGCTTTAGTTAAAACTGGTTCTGCTACTACGACATAGTCAACAGGCTTATTTTGGAAAGCGCCTGACTTAATTATAGGAGCGATTTCAGTTACACCTGCAACATAATCCACTGTGATGCTTTCTGTGGCTAAAAGGTCACTAAAAATGTCTTTAAAGACTAAGTCTGGAAGGTTACCTTCACCAAAGCTAACAATATAGTCGCCTTCTTGAGGACGATCATCGTTATTCTTATTAATACCTAAAAGGTATAAATTACCGCCAGTAATAATTCTCCATAATTTATAATCAGACTTCTTTCTTGAATCTTTAGCGTTACTATTTTTAATAATTTTTAAGCCACTAAAGAAGTCAAAAACTACACATCCATAATTATCTTGGAGGAGTTCAGCACTGACGTTTGTAGGTTTGGAATTAAACACTATTCCGTTACTTCTACCCGCTAATTGGACTAGTCCAAGAGCAGGAGCGCCACTAGGACAAATTATCTTTTGAAAGTTTGAAATGTAATCATTACAACTTGTTAAGGTTAATAAACTAGTTCCGAGTATGGAAATTAAATATTTCTTTTTCATATCTTTACCTCGCCTATTAATAATATATAATTAATTTATTGAGAGGCGTGATTTAAATCACAAATATGATTAATTTTTTAAATAAACTTACTAAAGAAGAGTTAAATAAATGTGAACTTAAGCAATTTAAAAAGGGTTCTACCATCTTTTTTGAAGGCGATAACTGCACTTCTATTGGGGTGGTTATTTCTGGATTAGTGAGTATTAGAAGTTATTCTTCTAACAGTGAAATAACATATAATGTTATAAAAACTAATGAATGCTTTGGTAATAACCTTATATTTTCAAGTGACACTCATTATAGAGGGAATGTTATTTGTGAATTAGACTCTTCTATTTTGTTTATAAAAAAAGATCAATTAGTGAATTATTTAAAAAGTAACACTGAATTTCTTGAAGCGTTTTTAATGTATCAAGATGATTTCACTAAAAACCTTAACTTTCAAATTAAAATACTTTCTATTTCTTCAGTTAGAGAAAGAATAATTTATTATTTTTCACTTAATAACAACAAATTACAGATAAAATCTATTTCTATGCTCGCTAAAAGGTTATTTCTTTCTAGAGAAGCTACTTCAAGAGAATTCCATAGTCTAATTAAACAAGGAATTATTAAGAAAAATAAAGATAGCTACCATCTTGATATAGAAAAGATAAATAAAAAAGATTCCTAGAACTACTAAGAATCTTCTCTTAATTAAAATAATATTTTATTTTATAAATCTAATTTTGCTAATTGGAGAACTTAAATCGCCTTTAGCGTATAAAGTTTCTACTGGGACATATTTTGACCCATTTGTGTAACTTGATAAGTTAACTTCCACTTCTTTATCAAATGTAACATTTAAGGCATCTAAATCGATACATTCTGGAGTGTAACCCGTTACTGGGGTAACTGGATCACTAACTGTGGAACCAGGTTTTTTACTAGCTAATGCTAATCCATTAACAGTATCAATATCAACGAAACCATTATCTCCTAAATCAAAATTATAATTATCCGCTTTTAAACCAACATTGAAGAATAAGAAATCAGGTTCCGCTACTCTAGCACTACCTTTAAGAGTAACTTGGCTATTGCTAATAGTAATAGAACTATCAGCTTGAGAAACGTTAATGCCACCAAAATAACCTAATGTTTTTACTTCAGCGTTAATTTTAGAGTCATTTCTGATAATAACCTTGTTAGCACTGCTGATAGCATAACTATTAAAGAAAGCATTAGAATCAATATTGATATTAATTGTAGAAGAATCAACCCCTAGATTTGGGGTGGAGATACCTGTAGCTTCATAGCCAACAATTTTAGTGTTATTTGTAGAAGTAATATCGATATCAATTGTGCTACCAGTAATTTCTGTAGCGATATTACTAACTCTTAAACCTACTACTGGATTTAAAAATTGATCATCAGTAGCAATATAATCAGTATTTGCAACAATATCTAAATCAACTGTCGCGTTATTTATCTTAAGATAACCACTAGAAGCAATACCGTAAGTTAATGTACCACCATATTTGACTTTACCTGGTTTAATAAGACCATTAATTACACTGTTATCTTCTAATGTAAGGGTAGAATCAGAACCTTCAGTAAAGATGATGCTACCACCAATGTTTGCGTCGATACTTCTACCTTCTTTAAGTGTGAAATTTTGACAAATAATACCTTTTGTTAATCTATTTTCAACACCAGATAATTTAACATCTAAATCAAACACGATATCGCAATCAGCATGCAAAGCATTGCTGCCACCTTTAATTTCTAATGTACCTGGGCCATTAAATGTAATGGTAGGTTCTATAGCGTCAGCACCTAAGAAGTTAAAGTTAAATGCGGTACCACCAGCGTTTATATCATCATCCCATAAAACATTATCAATAACGTTTTCGCCGTTAAATGTAATAGAGATATTCTCGTCTTGGTTATTGTAATTAATAATGCCAAATGCTTCATGACTTAATAATGATCCAGCAGTATATTCATCATTTTTAAAGTGAACATCATTAAATGTATAATCAAGACCATTATCCGCTAAAGAAATTGTACCACTACCATATGGAGTGTTAGATAAGTCTAAAGTTGTTCCTGGAGTGATAGCGTATTCACCCATATAAGCACAATGAACAAAATCATCATAATTGGTTAAATAATAAACAACAGGCTCACTTCTAACAGTGATATTTTTAGAAATACTAGTGACATCACAGGCAAATTTAGCATATGAGACAGAACAATCCACTGATGGAATAGTTAATTTATCAGTTGTTGCAGTAATGCCATCAAGTGGCTTATAAGTTTCCTCTAATCCACCTTCAGGGCTAACTCTAGTGCCTGCATTAATTAGCCATTGATATTTCATATCATCACTATTTCTAACCTTAATGGTAAATTCTTTTGCGTCAGGATATTTTCCAATTTGATCAACAGGTTGAACATCAATTATTGGTGTGCCTTCAGGTACCACTTTTACATCATATGTATTAAATACATCTACATTGTTTTCCTTATAATGCACGACGATAGGTTGCACCGCTAAAGTGTTTTCTTGATAACCAGTAAAAGTAACATTAGCTAACTCGGTGTCACTCAATAATTTTTTACTTCCATCTGAATAACAAGCGTAAATATCAGGAATCATCATGCCTATTCCTTCAAATTCAGTGAAGAAATCATCTCCATGAGAATAGGTATAATTCTTATTACCCATATCAAAGTCAATTCCCACTAATCTTTTGTCTGGTTGATTGCCACATGATGCTAATAACAAAGTTATCGCTGCACTAGAAAGTAAAATAATTGGATTTTTCTTTTTCATAAATTCTCTCCTTTATTGAATTCCAACAACTATAATCATGTCGGATAAAATTGATGAATAACAAACTGATTGACCAGGGGCAGGTGCACATATCATCTGACCTGGACTAACATAAATGCCAGAAGTGGCAGAATTAACACAAATGTCACCTGGAAGAGGGTTACTAGCTTCTGGATAAGATAAAAATGTAGTAACTGTACCAATTCTTGTATGAGTGCCAGTTATGCAGTAACAAACTAATCCACTAGCGTCATATCCATCTGGACCTACGGCGCCCCATAAATAAGGTTTTCCAAGTTCTTCTTGTGCACGAGTAACAATTTCTGTTCTTCTTGGATCAAGGCCAGGTTCATTATTTCCACATGAAACGAAAGTAAAAATAGTTGCTCCAAGAAGTATTAAAGATTTGAATTTCATATATTTATTATAATAAATCACTTATTAAAATCAAATAATGATTTGCCTAATAGATAGCTAGGTTTTTCAATATTAAAATTCCCTAATATTGTCGCACCTATATCTCCAAAAGTGTTGGTTTTACAAAGTAAATTACCATTATTAATTGATTTTGAATAACAAATGATAGGCACATTTTCTCTTGTATGGTCACTACCTGTCCATGTTGGATCATTACCATGGTCAGCGGTTAATATTAATAAGTCATCATCGTTCATTTTGGAGATAAAACTATATAGTTTCTTATCAAATTCTTCAATGTTTTTAGCATAACCTTCAACATCTCTACGATGCCCATATTTAGCGTCAAAATCAACAAGATTAGTGAATACTAAACCTTTGAAGTCTTTATCAAGGTAAGAGATGGTAATGTCCATTCCATTTAGATCAGAAGTTGTTTTATTTTTCTCAGTTAACCCTTGTCCATTAAATATGTCATATATCTTTCCAATGGAGATGACTGAAAGATTGTTTTCTTTTAGAAAATCAAGACAAGTTTTACTTGGAGGATTAACCGCATAATCATGACGGTTACTTGTTCTTAAATAACTGCCATCTTTATTTTTGATAAATGGTCTTGCAATAACTCGAGCAACATTCCATTTAGGTTTATTAGTGATTTCTCTAGCTATTTCACAAACTTTATATAAATTGTCTAACCCAATAACTTCCTCGCTAGCAGCTATCTGGAGAACACTATCTGCGGAAGTATATATAATTAATGACTTATCTTTTTCTTGTTGAGAGGCTAATTCATCTATGATGAGTGTGCCACTTGCGGCTTTATTTCCAATGAATTTATAGCCAGATTTCTCTTCTAATTCTTTGATTAATTCATCTGGAAAACCTGTATCTGTAAAGGTCACAAATGGCTTTGTAGTATTGATACCCATCATTTCCCAGTGCCCTGTTAATGTATCCTTACCTAAAGAATATTCACTTGCTTCAATAGTCAAACTATTATTGTGATTAACTTTCTCTAATTTATCAGTGAAATCCCCTATTCCCAGGTTCACTAATGTGGGAATGTTGATATCTGGGTAGTTATCAACAATATGAGTAAGCGTGTTAGCACCTTTATCACCATATTTTTCCGCTTCATAACCATTCCCTATTCCTAAGGAATCCATCACTATAACAAAGATTCTTTTATATCTATTCATCTATTCATCCTCATCGTTCATGAATTGGTCGTATATAGACACAATACGCTTTGTAGAGATATGTGTATATATCTGTGTTGTAGAAATATTAGTGTGCCCAAGCATTTCTTGCACTGTTCTAAGTGCGGCTTTGTTATTTAACAAATGTGTAGCAAAACAATGTCTTAAGGTGTGTGGAGAAATTGTTTTATTAATACCCGCTAACGCAGCATATTCTCTAATTTTCATAAAGAAATATTGTCTTGAAATAGGTTTTCCATACTTTGAGAGGAATAAATATTTACTTTTTCTTCCAGGATTAGTGCTTCTTACTTCATTAATGTATTTTAAAATACATGATGCAGCGTATTCTCCAAAAGGAACCTTTCTTTCTTTAGCACCTTTACCAAAGACATCTACGATATATTCTTTTAAGTTAACTTTGTTTTTTTCTAATAAAAGAAGTTCACTCACTCTTAATCCACTAGCGTACATTAATTCAAGCATTGCCTTATCTCTTATACCATCTGCTTTAGTGATATCTGGAGTATCAAGCAACGCTTCCACTTCTTCTTCGGATAAACATGTTGGTAATCTTTTTGGCTTTTTAGGGGCATCTATATCCGGCATTTCTTCTGTCATATACCCCTCTTTTTTAAGGAAAATGAAGAAACTTCTCAAAGAAGACACTCTTCTAGTAGCGGTTGTAATAGCTCTTCCAATAGAAAGTTCATATCTAAGAAATTCCACTAAATCGATACCTAAAAGATCTTCTACATCCTTCTTAGTGTCAAAGTAATTTCTAAACATTTTAATGTCTTCCATATAGGCATCAACAGTATCTTCAGATAATCCTTTTTCTACTTGAAGATATTCTTTAAATAAATTTGTAGCCTCATCTATATTCATTTTCTTTTACCCTTAATATCTGACGCCATCATTAATGATGTTTTATTCATTTTTTTGTTAATATCATCAATAATTGTGTATGTATTATCCACTTGTTCATTATCTTCATCAAATAAAGACATTTGAATTGTTGCGTCTTTTACGGACACTAAATTTTGTAAAGTTACTCCCACCATTCTAACTTCTAAATTAGGGAAACTTTTCTCATATAAATCAAGCGCTACTTTCTTTATTACTCTGTAATCATTAGTCAATTTTGTTAAAGAACAGCTCTTATTATGTATTTTAAATCCGTTTTTAGCGGTTTCTTTGGCCACTATCTGGATGGTTGATCCAATCATGCTATCTCGCTTGGCTCTTTTAGAGACTCTTAAACATAATCCATTTAAAAATGGCTCAATTACATCAAAATCACTCGTGTCATAAGGAAGAGTTTCACTATGTCCAATGGACTTATTATCTTCTCTTTCTATAGAAATCGTGTCACTTCCATAACCTAAAAGGTTCTTAAGTAAATCATCACGGTAACTACCAATAAGATTATATAATCTTGCATCATTATTTTG
This sequence comes from Bacilli bacterium, assembly GCA_045601085.1. Taxonomy (GTDB): domain Bacteria; phylum Bacillota_I; class Bacilli_A; order RFN20; family CAG-826; genus JAZRZD01. Next base: position 11,498 of record JAZRZD010000013.1, read on the forward strand.
AATAGCGACCACTAAATCACCATAGGTTTTAATGCCTTCTTCAATTAATTTTGGATATGTTTTCTTACCAATTCCAAAGACTTTATCCACACTTAATGGGTATAGGATATTTTTGATATCTCTTCTATGAATAATGGTTAAACCCATTGGTTTTTTATAATCACTCCCCATTTTAGCGATGAATTTAGTAGGTCCAACCCCTATAGAACACTTAAGTTTGGTCTTTTGATATAACTCGTTTTGCATATTCTTAAAGAATGAGACGACATCTTTCTCATTTTTAACTCGTTCTGTAAAGTCTGCATAACACTCGTCACAGGAGCCGATTTCTACATAGGGGGTATAATTCCTCACAAACTTCATAAACGTGGCTGAGAGGAGGTTATAAAAGCGATAATCGCCATTTATTAGGATTAGCTTAGGACAGAGTTGTAACGCTTTAAAGGTAGGCATACCACTAGAGACACCATATTCACGTGCCTTATATGAGCATGTGGAAATAATGCCACTTCTACCACTTCCTCCAATGGCGACTGGTTTACCTTCTAAAGAAGGATCTTTTATTTCTTCTGCTCTTACAAAGAAAGCATTTAAATCAATGTGAACGATAACTTTAGCCATATTAAATCTAACATTATTATATAATGAGAAAATTTATTATGTTAACCAAAGATTATATAAGTTTGAGAATATCGTCAATTTCAAGGTCAAATAATGAAAGTTGATAACTAATTGAACCATGAGGCACATAGGCATCTGGTATACATTTAGCAATTATTTCACCTTTATAACCTAATTCAAGTAATCTTGCTTCTATAGAAGAAGTAAATCCTGTATAAGTTGAATATGCATCGTATATGATAATTTTCTTATAAGAAAGTAATTCTTTTAATGCTTCTTCATCAAATGGTTTAAGGTAAATTGCACTGTAGATGGCCGCTTTAATACTATTTTCTTTAACTTTAGATAGTAATTGTTCAGTTATAGGACCAACTGAAACTATTGCATTATTTATCGATAAGTTAGTTTCTTTTATCCATTTAGCAAATTTAACTTCTTCTTTTGTAGAGATTAAATCATTCACTACACGTTTAGGATATCTAATTGCAAATACTTGATGTTTATAACTTTCTTCCATTAAGGAAGGGAGTTGTGAAATTCTTGTAGGCATTGTGATAACCGTATTAGGAATTGTGGATAAAAATCCAACATCATAAATGCCTTGATGAGTATCTCCATCTCCTCCTGAAAGACCTGCACGATCAATGAGTAAAGTTGCAGAACATTTTAATCTAGATAAATCATGACTTAATTGGTCATATGCTCTTTGAAGGAATGTAGAATACATAGCAATAATAGGATGGAATCCATTGAGTGCTAAAGCACTAGACATTGTAATAGCGTGTTCTTCTGCAATTCCAACATCAATTGTGCGTTTTGGGAATTCTTCTTCTATTGGACTGGCTTCTGAACCTAATCCAGTTGCTGCCATTATATATAAACTTTCTTGGTGGTTACGCATACTCTCTAAAGCAGCATCACTAACACTCATTGACCAGGTAAGCTCTGCTTCATCTAATGGTTTACCTGTGGCAATATCAAATTTACCAACACCATGCCATTGACCTGTTTTATCATTTTCAGCGTATGAATATCCTTTGCCTTTTATTGTTTTTAACAATACTATAGTAGACCTTTGTTGTTTTTTAGCTTTTTCAAAAGCCTTTTCCATCTTTTTAATATTGTGGCCATCTACTGGTCCAATGAAGCTGAAGCCCATGTTATCATACATATTCATCTTAATAAGATGGCGTTTAAACCAGTCTTTGATTTTACTACCAAAACGATAGAGTTTAGAGTTCGGATTCCACTTAAAAAGCTTTTTATATGCGGACTTAGTTTTGGTATATGTCGCAGATGTAGAAAACTTTCTAAATAAATTAGATAGACCACCAACAGGTTGAGATATGGACATTTCATTGTCATTAATGACAATAATTATCTTATGGTTACTGGAAGCATTAACGTTTAATCCTTCAAATGCTAATCCGTTAGCGATTGAACCATCTCCAATAAAGGAGATAATGTTATATTTTTCACCTTTAAGGTCTCTAGCCACTGCCATACCATGGGCAGCACTAATTGAGGTTGATGAGTGTCCACATTCAAAGTGATCATATTTAGATTCTGATATCTTTTGGAAGCCTGATACTCCATCTTCTTTTCTTAAACGTTCTAAAGAACGACCAGTCAACATTTTGTAACAATATGATTGATGACCGACATCGAAAATAATCTTGTCTTTATCAAAATCAAAAGTCTTACAAAGTGCTACTGTAGCTTCTACATCACCTAAGTTACTAGATAAATGACCACCATTAATAGAAATACTATTAAGTAATTCGTTTCTTAATTGAGCGCATAGCATATCAATTTGGCCATATGAAAAAGATTTAATATCATTTGGATTTTTGATACTACTTAAATCTATAACTATGTTATCTTTAACCTTTTTCATACTAAAAAACTACTAATTATCTACTATCTACTTTATCTCTTTCACTATTAAGGAAACCTTTTGTTCAGCTTCTTCTAATGCTTCATTAACTTTCTTAATTAAGGCTTTGCATTCTTCATAACGTTTTAAAGATTCATCTAATGAAAGTTCACCACTTTCTATAGAAGAGACAATTTCTTCGATTTGTTTGAGTGTTTCTTGAAAATTGATTTGTTTGTCGTCCATCTTATTTAATCTCCTTAACTTCAGATATGACCTTACCATCCTTAAAGACAGTAACTAATTGATCATTGATTTTTAAATCATCTTTAGATGAAATTGCTTTTCCATCCTTATCGAGGGTGATTGAATAACCTCTTTTTAATACATTTGTAGGATTGATCGCTGTTAAGCGTTCATCTTTAGATTTAATCTCTAACTTAAACTTATCAATCATATTATTTAAACACTTGTTTAAGTTAGCATTAATGTCTTGTGTTTTATCTTTTATAAAAGATAAGTCATTATTAATAGCGTTCACCATTCTTTCTTCAAGATCCATGAATGATTGTTTTATCTCTCTTGTATCTATGGTTGCAAGCTCTGCTGCGCCTGTAGGTGTAGAGGCACGCTTATCCGCTACATAATCTACTAAAGTAGAGTCAATTTCATGGCCTACTGCAGAGATAACTGGCATCTTAGAAGAGGCAATTGCTCTAACTAGTTTTTCATCATTAAACGCAGAAAGGTCCTCGCTGGCGCCTCCACCACGTCCGATGATTAATGTGTCGAGGTTGTAGTTTTGGCTCTCGTAGAAGGCCTTTAAAAGCTCTTTAGGGGCATTTTCGCCTTGCACTGAGCTAGGGAAGAAATAAATATCCACTAATGGATAGCGTCTAGTTAAGTTTGTGACAATATCTTTTATTGCTGCGCTATTTTGGGCAGTAATTACGCCTATAGCGCGTGGATATAAGTTAATTGGTCTTTTCCTTGAGATATCAAATAGACCTTCTGAAGCTAATAGCTTCTTTAACTTTTCTAACTCAATATATTGTCTACCTAGACCAACATTTTCCATCTCGTAGACAGTTAATGAATATGTTCCTCTCGGAGCATAAGCAGAGATAGAACCCATAACAATGACTTCGTCACCGTTATTTGGAACCGCTAAAAGTTTGGATGCATATGAATTAAACATTACCATAGATAACATTGAAGAGTTATCTTTTAAGGTGAAATATAAGTGACCAGTAGATTCCTGGCGCTTCATATTAGAAATTTCACCTTTTATAAAAAGGTATTTTAAAGATTCATTACCTTCTAATAGGTGTTTAATTTGATTATTTACATCTGTAACTGTTAAAACAGTTCCTTCAATTAGCATTAATTTAATACCCCATCTAAAATTGCATTGATGAATTTTGCTTGTTTTTCTTCAATATACTTTTTAGCAAGCTCTACTGCGATATTAATCACTACTTGCTTATCTACTTTTTCTACAAAGTAGAAATGAGCGTATGATTTTAATAATATTGCTTGTGTTAATAATGGTAAACGTTCCCATTTCCAATCCACTAAGTGAGGAACAAAAGACTCCACTATCTTGCCGTAATTATTTAAAGCGGTAATAACATTGTTAGCTAAGAAACTAGGAATATCACTTTCACTATCAACTCCAGAAATTTCTTTCATTAATGTGACAGCGTTTCTAGTTACTTCGCCTTTTCCCATAGCAAAATCAACAAGTTCATCGTAGATGACACTTAAAGCGTAGAAGTGTTGTTGATTTCTTGAGATTTCCATAATTAGATAAAAGATTCAACTTTAACTTGGACATCAAATGGGATTTGTTCAGTGGCCACTGCTAAAGCAGTAGAGATTTCTGAATTAATCTTTGATGTGATAAGTTGTAAGTTACTTCCTTTCTTAACATCGATTGAAACCCAAACATGGACAATACCTCTTTTAATAGAGGTTTGCACTGGACGATTCAAACGAATCTTTTGGTTTTTCTTAAGTTGTTTACCAGAAATACTAACATCTTTAACGTTAGATAAAGCATTGGTAACAATTTGATCAAAGATACGTTGTGAGATTGCAATCTTACCGTGGGTTGAACTATTTTGTATAAATACAAATTCTGCCATAAAATCCTCCTTATTTAATATTTAAAACGTAAGAAGTAACATCTTCCACAGTGAAGCCATAAGTTTTCATGACCGCACTACTTGGAGCGGATTTACCAAATTCGTTTATACCATAGTTGTGGGTGGCATATTTTTGCCAACCAAAGGTTGATAACATTTCTAAGGACATAACTTTGTCTTTGTTATCACCTAAAACACTTTGTTTATATTCATCATCTTGTTGATCAAAGATTTCCCAGCAAGGCATTGAGACAATTCTAATGTCTTTTTTACCTTTACAAGCTTCTTTAACTTTTAATGCTAAAGATACTTCACTACCTGTGGCAATAATAATTAAATCTGCATTTTTATCTTCTTCAGAGATAATATAGGCACCTTTTGAAACACCTTCTTCTGAAGAATTTTCAATAAATGGAAGAGCTTGTCTAGAAAGAGTAATGGTTGTTGGACCATCTTGTCTTTTAAGTGCTTCTTTCCATGAGGCAAAAGTTTCTCTTGCATCACATGGACGGAAGTTATTTAAGTTAGGAATAGCTCTTAGCATAGCTAATTGTTCAATTGGTTCATGGGTTGGACCATCTTCACCAACGGCAATTGAGTCGTGGCTACAAACATAAATTGATGGAATTCCACTTAAAGCGGCAATTCTAATTGCAGGCTTCATGTAATCAATAAATACAAAGAAACTACCTGCAAACACTCTTAGTCCACCATGACAGTTCATACCGTTAACAATAGCAGCCATTGCGAGTTCTCTAATACCAAAGTTAATTAATCTACCATTTCTATTTTCACAAGTGAAATAAGGAACATCCTTAACATTGGTCATAACACTACTGGCAACATCAGCAGAACCTCCATAGAGGTTAGGAATCTTAACCATTAAGTGTTCAAGTGCTTTATTTGATGCTTTTCTAGTTGGAATAACTTCTGAAGGATCAAATTCTGGAAGTCCATCAGGAATATATTTAGATAAATCCCAATCTTTTAAAGCATTATATCTAGCAAATTCTGATTTATTATCTTTAGATAATTTATCTACCATAGCAACATATTTGTCATATGCTTCATTACCACGTTTGATAAATGTATTAGCGAAATGCTCTTTCACTTCTTCTGGCACAAAGAAATCTTCATGGTCAAAGTGATAAACATCCACTTTTGCGTGTTTGCCGTCCTCTTCTCCTAAAGGAGCACCATGAGTTTTACTTGTGCCTTGGTTTTTAGAACCATATCCAATGATTGTGTTAATAATGACAAGAGTTGGATAATCTTTACTCTTTTTAGCTTGGCTGATAGCGTTATCAATGGCATCAACATCATTACCATCTTTAACTTCTAAAACATTCCATTTGGAAGCGGCAAATCTAGCTTTGACATCTTCAATACTTGATAAATCAAGTCCACCATCAAGAGTGACATTATTGGAATCATATAAAACGATTAATTTATTGAGTTTTTGCATTGCAGCAATATTAATTGCTTCTTGGGAAATACCTTCTTGTAAACAACCATCACCTAAGAAAACATAAGTGTAGTGATTATAAAGGTCTTTTCCATCAACATAGGCATTAGATAATGCGGCTTCCGCCATAGCAAGACCAACACCTTCTGCTAAACCTTGACCTAAAGGTCCAGTTGTAGCGTCTACCCCTGGAGTATGTTTAAATTCAGGGTGTCCAGGAGTTTTAGAATCAAGTTGTCTAAATGATTTTAAATCATCCAAACTAATTGGATATCCTGAAAGATGTAATATAGCGTAAAGTAAGCTTGAACCATGACCAGCAGAAAGAACAAATCTATCTCTATTGACCCACATTGGATCTTTGCCAGAGGCCACAAAATGCTTGCTAAATAAGGTATAAAGAGCAGGAGCCCCACCTAAAGCAACACCTGGGTGACCACTTTTGGCTTTGTTAATCATGTCAATGCATAAACTTCTAATTGTCGCTATTGATAATTCATCAATTTGTTTCATATTTCATCCTCCTAAGTAGCGTTTATTAATTTATTCCATGTCTTTAATTGCTAAACCAAGATCATCTAATTGAGCTTGGTCAACAATACCTGGTGCTTCTGTCATTGGGCAGACAGCAGAAAGGTTCTTTGGGAAGGCAATAACATCTTTAATGTTATCTGTGCCACCTAAAATCATTGTTAATCTGTCTAATCCAAAGGCCATACCAGCATGAGGAGGTGTGCCATATTGGAATGCATCAATAAAGAAACCAAATTTACGTTTGATATCTTCATCGCTTAATCCAAGAGTCTCAAAAATTTGTTTTTGGACTGCTTGATCATAAATTCTTAAACTACCACCACCAGCTTCATAGCCATTAATGACAATGTCATAAGCATAGCTTAAAATCTTGGTTGGGTCAGTTTTTAAATATTGTAAGTCTTCATCTTTAGGTCTAGTGAATGGGTGATGGGAAGAAGTAATTGCTCCTTCTGCAGTTTTCTCAAATAATGGGAAGTCCACGACCCAAAGTAAATCGAATGTATTTGGTTTGATATAACCTAACTCTCTTGCGTATTTGCTACGTAATGCACCTAATAAAGCGCATACTCTTGAGTAATTACCGCAAGAAATGATGATAACATCATTCTCTTTAATATCAAATTTGCTAATTAAGGCACTAGATTCGTCACTAGAGAGGAATTTTGCGAATGAACCAGTAAACACACCACCTTCATATTTAATGACGGTTATGCCACCTAATCCAAACTTCTTAGCTTCAAGAGTTAATTCATCAATCTTTTTACGTGATGTTGCTGGAGCCACTCCTGGGACTTTAATACCTTTAATGGTGTCAGAAGCTTTGAATGGTTCAAATGTAGTGTTTACAAAGATGTCTTTGACATCAGTGAGATATAATTCAAATCTTGTATCTGGTTTATCACTACCATATTTATCAATAGCTTCTTTATATGGAAGTCTTCTTAATGGTAATTTTACTTCGTAATTAATTGTATTTTTAAAGATTTCATGGATTAAACCTTCCATCATTGTTAAGAATTGGTCTTGATCTAAGAAACTTGTTTCAATATCTACTTGTGTGAAATCTGGTTGTCTATCTGCACGTAAGTCTTCATCTCTAAAGCAACGGGCAATTTGGTAATATCTTTCAAATCCACCAATCATTAATAATTGTTTAAAGATTTGTGGAGATTGTGGAAGAGCATAGAAATGTCCATGATGAATTCTTGAAGGAACTAAATAGTCTCTAGCGCCTTCAGGTGTAGATAAAGTTAAAATTGGAGTTTCAACTTCAGTGAATCTTAAATTACTCAAGTAATTATGGACTGTCATTTTAATGTTATGACGAATATCCATATAATGTTGCATAACTGGACGTCTAAGGTCTAAATAACGATATTTGAGTCTTAAGTCTTCTAAGGCATCAGTTTCATCTGCAATAATTAATGGAGTTGTTTTAGCAGTGTTAACAACAGTTACTTTATCTGCCACTACTTCGATTTCACCAGTTTTTAAGTTCTTGTTAGCGACTTCTTTTTTAGTGACTACACCACTAACTTGAATGATGTATTCATTATGAATATCTGGTAATTCTACCCCTTCATTAACGGTTATTTGGATAATTCCACTACGATCTCTTAAATCAATAAATACAATTGATCCAAGATTACGTTTTTTGCTTACCCATCCAACAAGGGTAACTTTTTCACCGACATTATTGAGACTTAAATCGGTGTTAAAACATGTTCTTTCCATAATTATTTACCTTCCATGCATTTGCATTTTTTATTTACGCGGCATTCACATTCTTCTTTACCGCATGGACATTTACCTTCTTTTAAGCAGATAAATGCACAACATTCATATCCACAATGACAATCACAGCCACATGAGCATCCATGTCCGTCATGCTTATCACATCCGCATCCGCAATGTGAATCCTCATGACATCCACAATGACATTCATGACCATCATGACATCCACAATCACAATTATCATCACAATCACAGTGACAATCACATCCACAATCACAATCATCATCACAATCACAGTGACATCCACAGTGACATTCGTCATCTTCATGTTGAGCGTCGAAATATTTAATTAAATCCATCACTGGAATTGTTTCTTGAGTAGCGTTTGCCAAGTCTTTGACTTGTACAACTTTATTTTTCACTTCATCTGCTCCTATAACAACCGCATATTTAGCGTTTTTCTTGCTAGCTTTCTTAAACATTGATGAGACTTTAGCAAGTTCATAACACATCTCAGATTTATATCCCGCTAAGCGGAGAGAAGTTAATAATCCTTGAGCGACAGAAGATTCGCTTTCGCTTAAAGGAATAACATAAGCAAATATACCAGGATCTTCATCAGTTAATAATCCATCATCTTTTAAGATAGATACAACTCTTTCAATGCCAAAGCTAAATCCAACGCCTGGCATATCTGGTCCACCAATTTCCTTAACTAAGCTTGAATAGTGTCCACCAGCGCCAACTGCACCATAATCAACACCCTTCTTGCTCTTATAATGGAATTCAAAGACCACTTCTGAATAATAATCAAGTCCTCTTACAAGGGAATAATCAATTTCGTATGGGATTTGTAATAAGTCTAATTGTTTAATAATTAAATCAAATCTAGCTTTGCTAGCATCGGAAAGATAATCCTTAATTGAAGGAGCGTTAGCGATAATTTCTTTGTCGCTAGGATCTTTACAATCTAATATGCGTAAAGGATTTAGTTCAAATCTAGATTTACAATCTTCACACATGTTATCAATGTATTTAGAGAAATATTCTTTTAAAGCGTCTCTATAAGAGTTTCTTGATTCTTCATCTCCTAATGAGTTGATGTTTAAAGTAACTCCTTCTAAATCTAAAGAACTTAAAATGGAATACGCTAATGTGATGACATCAACATCAACATATGGGGAATTACTACCTAAAGCTTCCACTCCAAATTGATTAAATTGACGATATCTACCTAATTGAGGTCTTTCATATCTAAAAACTGGACCACAATAATAGAATTTAACAGGGAATTCTGCTTCTACATAACCTTTATTTTGTACAAAGCTTCTTACAATACCTGCGGTAAATTCAGGTCTAAGGGTAATTGAACGGTCACCTTTATCTAAAAATGTATACATCTCTTTTCTAACTACATCACTAGATTCACCAACACCACGAACAAATAATTCGCTATGTTCAATGACTGGTAAACGAATCTCCTTATAGTTAAAAAGTTCTGCAATATTAGCCATTGTAGACTCTACATAGCTAAATTGATCGGCCTCTACGCCAAATACATCATGGGTTCCTTTTACTCCAACAATTGCCATAATTTTCCTCCTTAATGAATAACTCTATTAACACGATAAACATTTGTGACACTATGTAATATATTTATTACATCATCTAAACGTTTAACATCAGATACATTGACTGTTAGTGATACTAAAACTGAGCCACTATTACGATTTATATATCTAGCATGTATGCTAACAACACCAACTTTATTAGAAGACATTGCGTTTAAGATATCTACTAATAAATTAGGTCTATCATTAGCTTCCACACTAAGTTCTACTGGATAAGAGGCAAATTCAATGTTCTCTCTCCAGAAAACTTCTACTAACCTATCTTTTACATTTGCCATATTTGGGCAAGCTTTACGGTGAACAACAATACCTTTACCTTGTGTAACATAGCCCACTATGTCATCTCCAGGAATTGGAGAACAGCAGTTTGCTAAAGAAATAGCAAGGGTATCAATACCTTTACAATAAACATGGGATTTATTTTTAGAGGTATCTTTAACTTTTTCAAATACAGGTTGTTGTTCAGGACGTTTAATCTTTAAGAATTCCACCACTGCATTAGGGGTTGGATTCTTATTACAAATACAAAGGAATAAGTCATCTACTGTGTTTGAATGGTAATTAGTTAATACTTCATCAGATGAAATCATTTCCATCATCTTAGCCTCATCTAATCCACGGTCTTCAAATACTTCAAGTAAACTTGCTTTCCCTTTAGCGATCTTTTCCTCCTTAAGAATTTCTTCATTTTTCTTTAATAAAAACTTCTTAATTCTATTCTTTGCTTGAGAGGATGCGACAAATTCTAACCATCTCTCACTTGGACCTGGTGAGTTTTTATTTGTTTTAATATCGACAATATCACCAGTTTTTAAAATTGTATTAAGTGGGACCATTAAACCATTAACGGTTGCACCAACACAAGTATCTCCCACTCTTGAATGGACTCTATAAGCAAAATCTACTGGAGTGGATCCACTTGGAAGTTCAATAACTTTATTCATTGGGGTAAATACATAAACATTTGCCTCAAAGATATCGTGGGTCAAAGACTCCATATATTCATTTGCAGAGTTATTCTTTGTATCTTTAGATAAACTAACAAAGTCTCTAAACCAGTGAAGTTTATCTTCAATTTCTTTTTGTTCATTTGCAGGGTTATAGTTAGACCCCTCTTTATATGCCCAGTGAGCAGCAACACCAGTTTCAGCGATTTCATCCATGTGTTTAGTTCTAATTTGAACTTCATAGAAGTTACCATCACCAGAAACAATAGTTGTATGTAAAGATTGATACATATTTGTTTTTGGGGAAGCGATATAATCTTTAAATCTTCCTGATACTGGACGATACATTTGATGGATTAATCCAAGTGCTTCATAACATTCAATCTCGGTATTAGTGATAATTCTAAGGGCTAAAATGTCATAAATTTGGTCAAATGAATGGCCTTTAACGTACATTTTTGTGTATATAGAATAAATTGACTTAATTCTTGCAGAAATATCAAATGATATGCCCTTCTCAAATAAAGCATCCGCAATTCTTTTCTTAATACCGTCTAAAGATTTTTGAAGAACTTTAGTTTTCTTATTTAATAAAGACTTAATTTCAGTGTATTTTTCTGGTTCACCATATTTTAAGCAAAGGTCCGCTAATTCGGCCTTAAGAACTTCAAGACCTAGTCTAGAGGCAATAGGGACAAATACTTCTAAAGTTTCTTTGCTTAGGACTTTCTTTCTTTCCTCACTTAGTGAAGCAAGAGTTCTCATATTATGAAGTCTATCCGCTAACTTAATAATAATTACACGGATATCTTTTGCCATTCCTAAAAGGATTTTGCGATGATCTTCAGCTTCAAAGTCTGTGGACATTCTTTTAGAAAGTTTTAATGCAGAGATTTTTGTTAAAGCGTCCACTAGTTTGGCAACATCTTTACCAAACATAGTTTCAATATTGTTAATTGTAGCGTCTGTATCTTCTACTGTGTCATGGAGTAAGGCCGCAATAATAGTTGCAGGACCTGCTCTTAATTCAGTAACTATATAAGCAACTTCTAATGGGTGATGATAATATGGTTCGCCACTTTTTCTAACTTGTTTAGCGTGTTTCTCATACATAAAACGATATGCCTTTTCGATGTTAGCGATATCTTCTTTGTTAGAGATATATTCTTTAACTAAATCAAGCAAATCATCAAATTTATGGAATGGATAACCACCATTGACTAAGTTTTTATTTTGATTAGAAGCCATAATATTAATTTCTTTAATATTGTAGCTTATTTGCCTTTTTAAGTTAATTGTTATTTATTTCAAAAATTAGAAATAAAAAATCCTAAAGATAAGCTTTTCTCTAGGATTTAGTGTAAAAATTATAAATATTGTAGGTTATTCAACTTCAGTAGGTGGATTACTGTTAATTTCTGAACCTTTTTCGTGAGGTTGATCACTAAAAGAGATACTGCAACTAGCAAGTAATAACGTTAATAATGAAAGAATAAAAATAGAAAACTTTTTCATATTAGATAATTTTATTATATTCGTTAATTTTGAATTGGACACTTGTTTTTCCATTGAATGAGTTAAGTTCAAGCGTTCCATAGGCATCTACGTAAGGCGAAGAAAGGAAATCTTCTTTATTAATTTTAAACGCTAAGATTGAACTAGAATAACCAACATTTATACGTAAAGTGTCGCCTGTTTTACCAATAAAAGATGCATTTTTAGTGGACAAGTGTTTAATCGCTAACTTTGGAGCTTTCCATTGCTCACCAAAAGGTGAAAATGTATCAATTAAACGTTGAACATCAAAGTTTATATCAGTAATTGATAAAGAAATTGGCTCTTTTTCAACATAATCGAAATGGTTAGATTCACAATATTTTTTGAATTCAACTTTTAATTTGTTCAAGTTTTGTTCATCAATAGAAAATCCACATGCATTTGTGTGACCACCAAAAGTAATGTATTCCACATCAATACTTGTTAAAGCTTTAAACATATCAAATCCAACTGGTGATCTTGTGCTTGCTTTATAGAAGTCTCCATTTTTAGTTAACACTATTGCTGGAACCTTATATTTATTAATAATTGTGCTAGCAAGTAAACCTAAAACACCCTCTTTTACATCAACAACTTCTACATAACATCCTTCATTATTATATTTAATTGCTTGATTAGCCTCTTGAATGATAGATTTTTTAATTAAATTTGTGTCATTAATTACTGAAATGTAGTTTAAAACAAAACTATCATCATCACTTGTAAAATATTCAATTAATTGTGGATCATTTTTTTCTAATACTCTGCCAAATGAGTTAACTTTTGGAGAAATATTATCGCTAATTGAAGCGTAAGAAAAATCTTTGCCATCTAAAAGTAAATCAATTGCTAAGAATTCACCCTTTTTATATTCCTTAGTGACTACACGCATGAAGTCACGGTTATAATCCACCATTGGCATCATGTCGCTTACTATAGATATTGCCGCTAAGGTAGCAAGATATTTGTCATATCTACCAAGGAAATAGTAAGAAAACATAAATGAAGTGAATGCTCCACTAGAATTTATGTTAGAGAACCTAGAAAGAAGAGGATGCATAAATGCATTAGCGTTTGGTAAATCTTTTTCTTCTCTTTCATGATGGTCTAAAATAAGCACTTTTACGCCATTATTGATTAAATAATCAATTGCCTCGTTTGCGCTTACTCCATTATCCACTGTAATAATCAAATTATAGCCTTCTGAGACGTATTCTTTAGCTTTGCTAATATTTATGCCATATCCATCTAAATAACGTGAAGGAATGTAATAATCTACTGGATAAGAGATGTATTGAAACATCTTTTTAATGATAGATATAGACATTATTCCATCAGTGTCATAATCACCATAAATAAGAATCTTATCTTTAGCATTAATAGCCTCTTTAATTAAAGAAACTGCTTTATCGTAGTTAGCGAACTCTTTATTTTCTATTACATCAGAAAAACTAACTTCTCGCGTTAAATGCTGATAGTCTTTTAATGAAATATCGTAATATTTAAGTAATTGATTAAAAATATCCATAAAAATGAAAAAAGGTTACAAAGTAACCTTAATCGTTAATACCAATGAAGATAGCTTCTTCAGGTTCGCTACCTTTCTTAGTGGCAATAGCTTTCTTTTTCTTGTGTGGTTTTGGAGAAACTCTAAACCAGTCAACTTTCTTAAGTCTCTTGAAGAGCATGTTGCTCATTGGGACGAATAAGACAAGGATTAATCCACCAGAGATAATTGCACCAAATGTTGAAGCAATAAATAATGTAGAAACTGCTTTAGCACCAAATCCAAAGAAGGCAATGCCTAAATAAACAATGTTTAATGCGGAAATGCCAATTGGTTCAATGGAATCTGTTAATGCTTTATTAGAGAGAGCAATTCTTTCATCAACTTCATAACGTTTTGATGTATCTTCGGAGATAATTTCTCTTTCTTTATCTAAGTAGATAACATTTAACATTAATGTGACTGCAGCAATTAATGGAATTGATAAAGAAATAAATGAAGTTGTAACAATTCTTGTTAAGACAAATAATCCAATGGTAATACCACTAGCAATTACTGGCATAACAATTGTGGATAAGCCTCTAGAGAAACGGTATCTTAACATGAAGTAAACTGTACAAACAGCAACGCCAACAAATGTTGCTAACATAATAGGAGCGTAATGAGGTTGTGGAGTAGAAGCTAAGTAAACTTCTTTTAAGGCTCCTTCGCCTACTAAGTCTCCAATGATTGCTGGATCTTGAATAACTACTTCAAATACATCAGCAATTGGTAATCCTGCAGCAGGAACGACACCTTCATCGTAATAAGCTAAGCAAGATTCTTTAAGTTGAGAATTTAAAGAGATAATTGTGTAGAAGTGTCTAACTTCCTTATATTCACCAACATCATCTTTTTCATATCTAGCTAATCTATAAGTTTCAGTATTAGCTTTATATGTTGATAATGCTTTAGCATTAGAAATATCATCATTTTCATCATAAACCATTAATTTAGATAAGATTTCATCAATCTTAGCAGAATTATTTAATAATGAACTTTCTTCAGTTGTTTGGAAATAGATTTCACTATTTCTTGCTGGAGATGAATAATTATAAATATTTGTGTTATTGGTTACACCAAAGGCAATCATACCAGCAACAGAACCTAAGAATAATAAAGCAGCAATAATGCCGATTGGTTTCTTATGTTTGGTAGGATCTTTACCTTCAAATGGACCAAAATATGTTTGTTTTTCTTCTTTAGTGAAGTTTGGAACCTTATCTTGATCAACACCGAATAAAGAATATTTACCTTGAACACTTGTAGCGTTAGTAGCAAGCCATGCAAGTCCTTTTAATCCTAAAGTATTAACTAAAGCAGAGACAACACCACCAAGGACTGATGCAATAGCGAATGTTCTCATGATTGTTCCGCCTAAAATGTAGCAGAATACACCAATGATAATAATGACTGCGTTAACATCAATAATTGGTAATAATGATTTCTTACTTGCTTCAGCGTTAGCTTTCTTAATTGAACGACCTTTATAGCATTCATTTTTAAGTTTACTAAAGTAAATAACTCCACTTGTAATAGAGGCAATAGCCACTAAAACAACACCAATAATACCTGCGGTAGTAAATTCTGCACCAATGGCAACGATAAAGCCAATTGAAGCAAATATTGAAAGAATGCTACATGCAGAGATGGATAATGCTCCAACTTTGAAGAACATAATGGAGAATAAACAAATAAGAATTGCGGAAATAATTGTAGCAATTAATGTTGGACTCCAAGCAACATAGCTATGTGGATCACCATAGGCAACTAATGAGTCAACCATTGGATCAACTGAAGCGGTTTCACTTGAGAAAGAGTATTTAACTGTGTAATCAAGTGGACCAGCGTTAATTAAATTAACAAAGAATTTTGCCTTTTTATAAGCTTGAGAAACACTATCATATGTAGCGTTTTCAGTGCCTTCTTCAGCAATATTAATGATTGAATATAATTTATTATTTTCACCATCAGGATAATAGAGATCATCTCTATCAAAGTTCATTAATAATTTATTTGAACAGTGTTGTCCTTCAGGAGTGTCTTGCTGAGCTAATTCATAGTTATCGACGTCTTCATCAAAGTCATACCATAAGAATGCGTAGTAATGTGCTTCTTTAACATCATTACCTTCTTCGTCTTGTTCGCCAGTGCTTTGATCAATTCCACCAGTTTCTTGTTCTTGTAATTCATCAATAAGAGTTTTGAAATCTGGGCAATCTGTATTAACAGGAATAACTACTGTTGGATATGTATCATTAACTTCATCAATGTAAGCAGGACCAGAAATAAAGTCATCACCATAAGCAATAGAACCAGAAATAGTTAATGTTAAAGCTAAAGTACCATTAAATGGTAATAATGAACTTACTTGTGTGTAATCATCTCTATCAGCGAAGACAACTTTAACTATATCAGTGCTTTCTGTGAAGATTTCGTATTGAGAAACACCATAATTTTGTAATCTCTTTTCAAAACTTTTGGCAACATTTTGGGCTGGAGTTAAATCATCATTTGGAACACCATCATCTTTTTCAGTAACGGTATAAACCACTTCATAAGCATTTGAATATTCCATATTGCTTTTTGTTTTAGTAAAAACATTTGTAAAACAGACAATACATGTAAATATTGCTGTAATTGCTAGTATTAGATGAGCCCAAAATCTTCTCATAATCTACTCTCCCTTTATTTATTAATAAATACTATGCATGAACGCATATATCAATAAAGATATTATAAAATATCATTATTAGCAACAAAAAATCTTAAAGATTAGTTTCTTGGCATTATTAATATTAATATAATAATATAAATAAAATTTAAAATTTGTCTTTTTTAGATGTTTTATGAGAAAAAGGGATTTTTAGATGTTGATACGCTTTAAATGTGGCAATTCTACCTCTTAAAGTGCGATCAATTAGTCCAATTTGTAATAAATATGGCTCATAAACATCTTCTAGATTCATTACTTCTTCGCCTATAGCATTAGCAAGAGTTTCAAGACCAACTGGCCCACCATTAAATCTATTAATTAATGTAGATAAATAGCGAATATCGACATCATCAAGGCCAATTTCATCTACTTTAAGTAGTTTTAGAGCTTGTTTTGCATCTTTTAGGTTTATCTCATTTTTACCTTGAAAATTAGCAAAATCTCTCACCCTTTTTAATAATCTATTAGCAATTCGAGGAGTTCCTCTACTTCTTTTGGCAATTTGCCTACTAGCGTCCTCATCAATTGAACAATTTAAGACTTTGGCGGTTCTTATAACAATGTTTTTAAGCTCATCTTCTGTGTAATAATTTAATTTTTCTACAATTCCAAATCTCGCTCTTAAAGGAGCACTTAAATCGCCTGCCCTAGTTGTAGCACCTACTAATGTAAAGGGCGGAAGTTCAATGGTTAAACTCTTTGCATCTAGGTCTTTATTTACCATAACTGAGAACTTAAAATCTTCCATTGCAGAATATAAAGTTTCTTCTACTATTCTAGGAAGACGATGGATCTCATCAATAAAAACTATTTCTCCACCTTTTAAGTCACTTAATATAGCTGCTAAATCGCCTGGTTTTTCAATAGCGGGCCCACTAACAGATACTAATTCACCTTCCATTTCATTAGCGATTATATTAGCGAGTGTTGTTTTACCTAATCCTGGAGGGCCATAAAGTAAAACATGGTCTAAACATTCATCTCTATGTCTTGCTGCACCGATAAATATTTCTAAATTATGTTTTAAATCATTTTGACCAATATATTCTTTTAATTTTTGTGGTCTTAAAGATAATTCATCATTATCTAAAGCATCGCTTTTAGCGTCTAAAAGTCTTTTCATATTAATTCCTTAGCTTTGCTAAAGCTATCTTTAAAAGCTCTGTGCTTGTAAGGTTAGGTTCATTTATTGTTTCTAGAACTTTATCTATTTTTGTCCCTTTAAATCCTAGTTCTTTTAAAGCGTCTCGGACTTCTTCATATAAATATGGATCACCTTTTTTACCGGTAAGTTGACCATTTAAATCTAAAATGATTTGTCCTGCCATTTTGCTACCAATTCCTGGTAGTCTTTTTAAATATGTTAGGTTATTGGAAGCTATTGCATTAATTAGTTTATCGGGCGTTGTCCCTTTTAAAGCGGTAATAACACTTTTAGGGCCTAATCCTTTTACTTTTATTAATAAATTAAAGACATCTTTTTCTTCTTTAGAAGTAAATCCCACTAGATAATGTTCATCTTCTTTTATTACTTCGTAGATAAGTAGAAATACATCATTATCTTTGATAAAAAGTTCTGGATGTACCACAAAAACTTGGTATCCTATGCCAGATACAGCAATAACAACAGAGTCGACTAAAACATCTTTAGTCTTCCCATATATAGAAAAAATCATAAATTCTCCTTTATTTATTTATAAGGAAGAACATTATAGTTAAAGAAATAATTAATAAGCAGGCTATAACAGATGAAATAAATGTTATTGTAGCTTTCTTATTCATCGCGTTTAAATTCTCCTGGACAAGGA
The DNA here is from genome assembly GCA_045601085.1 of Bacilli bacterium. GTDB lineage: Bacteria > Bacillota_I > Bacilli_A > RFN20 > CAG-826 > JAZRZD01. The sequence goes on from JAZRZD010000013.1 coordinate 30,062, forward strand.
ATTGGACTACGTTTATGTTCGCTAATACGATGTAAACGTTCAATGATATGTTTAGTGTCATCATTAACTTGTTTACCTAAAAGGTAATTATCTAAATCTTTATATGTAACACCCATTTCTTTTTCATCAGTTTGACCTTCAAATAGATCAGCTGAAGGTGTTTTATTTGCTAAATGATCATTAACTCCATAAAGAATTGCACTTTTAACGACTTCAGATTTAAGTAAATGGACAATTGGAAGAACATCTACTCCACCATCTCCATATTTTGTAAAGTAACCTGTATAACGTTCATCAGCGTTATCAGTTCCTACCACTAAAGCATTACGTTTTTGTGCAAAAGCATATAAAGTAGACATTCTCATTCTTGCTTTGAGATTGCCTTTTGTAGAATCATCAAGTTCAATTCCTTTATCTAAGAATGATTTAATAAATTCATCATATGTATCATCTAAATTAATGATTTCATAATTAATATCGTAATTTTCACAAAGTGAAATAGCGTCTTTTATATCGTTTGGGTTGCTCTTGATAGGAATGATGACGCCTAAAAGTTTTTCTTTTCCTACTGCGTGTTTTGTTAATAAAGCCACTAATGAGGAATCTACTCCGCCAGAAATGCCTAAAACATATCCCGAACAATGAGAAGATGTTAAATAGTTTTGTAAAAACGCTTCTATTTCTATTAAATATTCTTCAAGTTTCATATTTTATCTCACATATTCAAATGTAAAGTCATCCAAAATGACAGTATCGCCATCTTGAGCTCCCATTTTTTCTAATTCATCATCAATCTTAAGTTTTCTTAATTTTGTTATTAAGACCATCATTCCCTCATCTGTGGTGATATTAGTCATCTTATAGAACTTAATAATCTTATCGCCAGTGATTTCAAATGTATGAGAATCGTGACGAATGATTTCAAATTCTTTTTCTTCATCTTCGAGAGTGTATACTTTAGTGTCTACAATCTTATTTTCCGCATCATAAAGTGGGAAAATAGGAGTTTGATCAATTAAATCTGCACATTTATAAAGAAGTTCATCAATTCCTTCTTCAGTAATAGCACTGATAGCGATTACAGAGTTCTTATAATGCTTTTTGAAGCCTTTTAATTTATCCTCAGCACCATCTTCATCCATTTTACTGGCTACTACTATTTCAGGACGTGAAGAAATACCAAAACCGTATTGTTTCATCTCATCTTTGATATCAAGATAGTCTTGATAGGCATCTCTTCCATTATTAGACATATCTATGATATGAACGATAACTCTACATCTTTCAATATGACGTAAGAATTGTAAACCTAAGCCTTTACCAACATGAGCCCCTTTAATTAATCCAGGAAGATCAGCTGCTACAAAGCTACGGCCATCTTTGACGCTTACTAAACCAAGGTTAGGAACAATTGTGGTAAAAGGATAATCAGCAATTTCTGGTTTTGCAGAGCTAATAACGCTTAATAAAGTAGATTTTCCTACACTTGGATAGCCTACAAATCCTACATCTGCTAAAAGTTTTAATTCAAGAATTAATCTTTTTCTTTCGCCAGGTTCGCCATTTTCCGCAATGCGAGGAGTTCTATTAGTAGGAGATTTAAAAGCAGAATTACCTCTACCACCTCTACCACCTTTAGCGACTAATAAAGTTTGTCCTGGTGTATTTAAGTCACCTAAAAAGACATGACCATCTTCTTGATAAACTACTGTGCCAACAGGGACTTCAACAATAACATCCTTACTATTTCTACCAAATTGGTTTTTAATATCACCTTTTTCGCCATCATCACCAATGAAAGTTTTAGAATGACGGAAATTAAATAAAGTATTGATACATGGATTTGCTTTAAAAATGATTGAAGCACCTCTTCCACCATTTCCACCAGCAGGTCCACCTTTTGGAACACATCTTTCACGTCTAAAAGCAATAGCGCCATCTCCGCCTTTACCGCTTCTAACTTCAACTACTGCACGATCAATAAACATATATATGTTCCTTTTTCTCTATTTTATATCTTTTTGATAAAAAAAGACCACAAATTAATGTGGTCTTATTAAATTTTCAATCAGGTGATTATTTAGCTTCAACAATAACTTCGGTTTTGTTCTTACCTAATCTTTGGTAATGGACAACGCCAGAAACTAAAGCAAAGATTGTGTCATCTTTACCAATTTTAGTATTGGCACCTGGATAAATTTTTGTACCTCTTTGACGATAGATAATACTGCCAGCATGGCACCATTGGCCATCAGCAACTTTAGCGCCTAATCTACGACCAGCGGAATCACGTCCGTTTTTAGTAGAACCAACACCCTTTTTACTAGCAAAGAGTTGTAGATTTAATTTTAACATCATAACGACTAACTTCCTTTCTTATAGAAATTTAATTTTGATGAAGTCAGAATTTACTTCACAAATGGTTTCTAAACTTTTAACCATTGTTTCAAGTACGACTGCATCATGTTCACTAGGTTGAGCTTTCGCTTCAACTTTTACGTATCCTGTTTTTGCTTCAACATTAAAGTCCTTTGTATCTTTTAATGCGTTGATACAACCGGTAACCACTGCACTTACAGCGGCACAAACAAGATCTTTACCTTCTTCGTCACTATTAGCGTGACCCTTAACCTCTATACAAGTTATGGTTTTTGCAGTTTCAGAAACGAATACTTTAATCATAATTAAGCGTTAATGCTTTCGATAACTAAGCAAGTGTAAGGTTGACGATGACCGAGAGTTCTACGTTCATTTGCCTTTGATTTATAAGTGAAAACACGAATTTTCTTACTTAAACCTTGCTTTTCGACTTTAGCGGTAACAGTAGCACCTTCAACATAAGGAGCACCAACTTTGACAGCTTTGTCTCCAACGAGAAGCACTTTGTCAAATGTAACTGAATCGCCGGCTTTAGCTTCTAATTTTTCAACATAAATTTTAGAACCTTTTTCAACGCGAATTTGTTTACCACCAGTTTCAATAATTGCGTACATAATGTCCCTCCTTTTTAGATTTCACTAATGACTCGCTATTAAGGTAAATCTTAATAGATTATTTAAAACCTTCTCTATGCGGTTGTAGCTCGTGAGGCGACAACGCTAGTAATATATCATATTTATGATTTATTAGTCAACTTTTAAAAATAATAAAGTGTTTGTTTTCTATAAGAATAGTATTTTTTCTCTGTGATAATGATGTGATCCATGAATTTTAAGTTAAACACTTTCGCTAAGTTTTCTATCTCTTCTAACGCTTTTGTATCTAGATTAGATTCAAGTGGATTTCCACTAGGATGATTGTGGAAAATATAAAATATTTTATAACCTGATTCTAATACAGTATTTATTAGTTTACTAGCGGATATTATGACTTTGTTACGAGTGCCTTTAAATAGGATCTTTTCTTGCATTATTTTACCAAATTTATCAACTATCACGATGACCACATATTCTTCGTTTACATTGATAAAATCGTTTCTAATAATGTCTGCTAATGAGCTAATGTCGAAGTGTGGAATTGGGAATAATGGATTATTGAGTAGCTTATTATAACGTTTAATTATTTCTAATATAGTCTGAAATGTGAGGCTCCTGACTTTCGAAATACCTTTGATTTTTGAGATGTGATTGTATGATGTGTTGATAATGTTATTTAAACTACAGAACTTCTTGATTAACTCATTAGCGATATCTAAGGCAGAATTATCTTTTCCACCACTAGATATTAAGATTGCCAAGAGTTCAGCGTCTGATAAAGTTTCTACACCATATCTAAACGCTTTTTCTCTTGGTCTTAACGAGACTGGAATATCTTTGATTTTACTCATTAATTCCAGGAGAATTTCCATCCACCTATTGCTGCTGTGCCTTTAGTGGACATGAAAACTCGATATAAAACCACTGCAACTGCGGCACTAGCTAAGATAGCAAGTACTGCTGTAATAGATATTGCAGCGCCTACATAATGCGAATCTAATTCGGTGTTAGTTAAAATCTTATAGTTCATAAAAAACCTCCCCTTACTTATACATGGGGAGGAATTTTAAAATTTTATAAAATTATTTTAATTTTGCTAATTTATCTTTAATTAAAGATATTTTTTCTTGATGTGCTTGAAGTTTAGAATTCTCTTCATCAATTTTTGCCTTAGGAGCTTTAGCGATGAAGTTAGGATTATTAAGCATTCTTGTACATCTTTCAATCTCAGAATTCTCTTGTTCAAGTTCTTTAAGAAGTTTAGCTTTAATCTCATCTGAAGAAACGGTATTTTCAATGGTGATAGATCCTAAATCAAATGTATAAACTTCACCATTATCATTAGATAGATAATCAACATTAGAGAAAGAAAATCTCTTTAAATAATCATCAAATCCGTTAAACATCTTTTTCTTTAATGTTAGATGTAAATTTAAGGCAAAGTTAGGGGCTAATTTGTTTTCAATCTTATAGTTTCTAACTTCTTTAATGAAGGAGAATAATAAATTAACTTCACCATCAATATTGTTATGGATTAATGAAGAATCATATTCTGGGTAAGATTCTAAATTAATTGATTCTTTATGTCCTGGAAGAGATAAATATAATTCTTCTGCGATAAATGGCGTGTATGGAGAAATTAAAAGAATAATATCCTTTAATACAAAGTATAAGATTTGTTTACAGGCTTCTTTTGCTTCTATATCACCACTTGAAAGAGATACTTTACTCATTTCTAGATAATTTGAGCAGAAGTCATCATACACAAAGTTATATAAGTGTGTGCTAGCGGCGTTAAAGTCATATTTATCCATATTCTTAGTGACCGCTTTAATGGTTTTTTGAAGTCTAGAAACAATCCACTTATCTAAAGTAGAAAGTTTAAATGATTTAATATCTTGAGGAATAAATCCTTCTTCTAAAATACTTAATACATAACGCGCACTATTCCAGATTTTATTTAAATAATTACCAGAAGCAATAACCTTCTCTGGGATATAACGCATATCTTGTCCTGGAGTTGAGTTACTTGTTAAGAAATATCTTAATGCGTCAGCCCCTTGTTCTTCGATAACTTTAATAGGATCAATACCATTACCTAAAGACTTAGACATTTTACGTCCAAGTTCATCTCTAACAATACCGTGAATAACACATTCTTTAAATGGGGCTTGTTTAGTCATTTCAAGAGATTGGAAAATCATTCTTGAAACCCAGAAAAAGATAATATCATAGCCAGTTACTAGAGTATCTGTTGGGAAATAACGTTTTAAATCATCTGTTTCATTAGGCCAACCCCATGTAGAAAATGGCCATAAAGCACTAGAAAACCATGTATCTAATACATCGCTTTCTTGTTCATAATTTTCAATATCTTTTGGAGGATCCATAGAAACAATAACTTCACCAGTTTGTTTATGATAATATGCTGGAATTCTATGACCCCACCAGAGTTGACGGGAAATACACCAATCTTCGATATTACTCATCCAATTAGTGAATATTTTTTCAAATCTTGAAGGCACAAAATTAACCTTCTTTTCAGTTTTTTGATTTTTTAATGAAGCATCCGCTAATGGTTTCATTTTGACAAACCATTGTTTGGAAAGCATTGGTTCAATAACAGCGTTAGTTCTTTCACTATGACCAACTGGGTGGACTAATTTTTCTTTTTTAACGAATCTTCCAGTCTTTTCAATGTCTTTAATTAACTGTTCACGACAAACAAATCTATCCAAACCTTGGTATTTGCCACATTTATCATTCATTGTAGCATCTTTATTAAAGATGACTGGTTTAGCAAAACCATATTTCTCACCAATAATAAAGTCATTTGGGTCATGAGCAGGTGTACATTTCATTGCTCCTGTACCAAAGTCTAATTCAACATATTCATCAGCGATAATTGGGATAATATCCTCATTTGCAGGGTTAATTACCTTCATGCCAACGTATTTCTTATATCTTTCATCTTTTGGGTTAACAACAACACAAACATCACCAAACATAGTTTCTGGACGTGTTGTAGCTACTGTTAAAGACTCATTAGTGCCAACAATTGGATAAAGGAAATAATACATATAGCCTTCATCATCTTGGTGAATAACTTCAATATTACTTAAAGCAGTCTTTTGTACTGGATCCCAGTTAATGATTCTTTCACCTTGATAAATAAGACCTTTATTATATAAATCTACGAATACTTTTCTAACAGCGTAGTTAAGACCTTCATCTAGAGTAAATCTCTCTTTAGAATAATCTAAAGAAATACCCATTTTCTTCCATTGTTCATGGATAGAATCAGCGTATTCTTTTTTCCAACCCCATGCTGCAGCAAGGAAGTCTTCTCTACTTATCTTAGTGACATCCACTCCATCAGCGACAAGTCTAGCCATAACTTTAGCTTGAGTAGCAATACCTGCGTGGTCCATACCTGGAAGATAACAAACATCAAAACCTTTTAAACGTTTATATCTACAGATAATATCTTGAATTGTGGTGTCTAATGCGTGACCAATATGTAATTTACCAGTAACATTTGGAGGAGGAATAACCATCGAAAACTTCTGTTTTGAAGTATCTCCACTAGTAAAATAGCCTTTTTCAAGCCAAAAATCGTATTTTCCTTCTTCTACTTTTTTAGGATCATATCTTTTGTCTAACATGTTTCTACCTCCAAATAAATAAAAACGCCCTTAGTTTTATCTAAGGACGTAAATTACGCGGTACCACCTTAGTTCGTTATATCTAACGCACTCTTTTTCCTATTTATAGAATAGGGACTATCCTCCATAGCGACCTTCATAAGCTTCTTATACCGGGCTTCCACCATCCCCGATTCTCTTTTATAAGAGGGACTTATTACTCCTCTACTTCATTGGCTAATATTAATATAAGGTTATTTAATATAACTTTCAATAACTTTTCTTAAGATAGAAAGTGACTTATTTGACTTATTGGACACTAATAAAGGATCTTCAATATTTAGCTCTTTAGCGTACTTATTTAACGCACTAAGACCTTTTTGATTTAACTTATCTACTTTAGTAAAGACTACTTTGTAAGGTAAGTTTTTATCTTGAAGGTATTTTAAGAATTCTTCATCAGTGTCACTAAGAGTTCTTTCTGAATTAAGTAAGAAAATCACTATTTTAAGTGAAGTTGATTTAGCAAAATAATCATCCATCAACTCTTTAAATAATTTATCTAAATCAATTCCCCCTTTAGCGTATCCATAACCTGGAGAATCTACTAAATAGTAGGAATTATCAACATTAAAATAGTTTAATAACTTAGTGTGACCTGGTTTTGATGAGGTAAACGCTAATGATTTTCTTTCTACAATCGCGTTGAGTAAAGAAGATTTACCAACATTAGATTTACCACATAACAAAACTTCTGGCATTTTATTGCCAGGAGCTTCGTCATATTTACTGACTGATTTTACAAATGAAACATTTGCGTAATTAATCATTCTTAATTAATGCCACCTTTACTGCATCATCCACTTTGTCCATAAAGACAATCTTAAGTGAATCTTTAACTTCTTTTGGAAGTTCATCAACATCTTTTTTATTATCTTTAGGTACAATTATGGTTTTAATTCCGCTTCTTAAAGCAGCAAGAGATTTCTCTCTTAAGCCTCCAATAGCGGTTGCATATCCTCTTAATGTAACCTCACCAGTCATTGCCACATCTGGATCAACTGGAGTCTTACTTAAGCATGAAATAATTGCAATAGTAAGAGCTACACCTGCACTAGGACCGTCTTTAGGAACAGCGCCTTCTGGGACATGGATATGAATATCGTTTTTAGCGAATATATCAGAGTCAATACCGTATTTTTTAGCGTTACTCTTGACATAGTCAAGGGCAATAGTAGCGCTTTCTTTCATGACATCGCCTAAATTACCAGTTAACACAAGTCCACCTTTACCTGGGAAATAGTTAACTTCAATAGGAAGAATATCCCCACCATATTGGGTATAAGCTAAACCAGTTACAACACCAATTTGACGTGAAATTTCTTTCTTAGAATCAGTGAATATAGGTGTGCCTAAATATTCAACGACTTTATTTTCATCAATTGAAATTGATTTGATTGTTGGATCTGTCACAATAGCGACTGCTACTTTTCTTAAACAAGAAGCAATCTTACGTTCTAATTCACGAACACCAGATTCTCTTGTGTAATGACGAATGATATATTTAAGTGCTTTATCGCTAAATTTAGCTTGTTTGGCTTTTAAGCCATTGATTTCCATTTCTTTAGCGATTAAGTGCTTCTTAGCGATTTGCAATTTCTCAATATCGGTATAAGAGTTAACTTCAATTAATTCAAGTCTATCTCTTAATGGACCTGGGATATTTTCTAAATAGTTTGCAGTGCAAATAAACATTACATCGCTTAAATCATATGGTTCTTCGACATAATTATCGTTAAAAGCGGTATTTTGTTCTGGATCAAGAACTTCAAGAAGAGCACTTGCAGGATCACCTTTATAACTAGAAGCAAGTTTATCAACTTCATCTAAAAGGAATACTGGGTTAGTAACTCCTGCTTTACGCATACCTTGAATAATTCTACCTGGCATAGAGCCAACATATGTTCTACGGTGACCTCTAATTTCGGCTTCATCACTAATTCCACCTAAAGAAGCCTTAAAGAACTTTCTTCCAAGGGCTCTAGCAATAGATTTACCTAAAGATGTTTTTCCGCATCCTGGAGGGCCATAGAAACACAAAATTGGGGATTTTAAATTACCAGTTAATTTTTTAACTGCTAAATATTCCACAATTCTTTTCTTTGGTTGTTCAAGACCAAAATGGTCTTCATCTAAGATAGCTTGGACTTTAGTTAAGTCTTCGATATCTTCAGTTTTTTGATACCAAGGGATAGACATTAAAACATCAACATAACTTTGAATTAATGCGGTTTCAAGTGATCCTTGAGGCATCATATCTGCTTTTTTGAATTCTGCTTTTACTTTAGCCTTAATATTTTCTGGATAAGGATTGTTATCAAGTTTTTCTAAAATAGATTCTTGAGATTTTTCCCCTGTATCATCACCAAGTTCTTTCTTAATTGCTTTTAATTTTTCTCTTAAGAAATATTCTTTTTGGTTCTTTTCAGCGGATTCTCTTAAAGAATCTTGTAATTCTCTTTCAATCTTACCTTTTTCTTTTTCAGCGTTAAGTAAAGAGATAACACTTGTCGCTAAAGCGTTAATATCATTAGTTTCAAGTAATTTTTGTTTATTTTCTAATGTATCAAGTAATTCATACGCTAAAGCGTAACATATTTCTAAAGCGTCATTGCTATGAGAAACTACGTTAGTGACATTCTTTGGTAATTGAGACACTACCATAGGCATGTCAGCGAGTAAATCACTTATCATACGAATGATTGAATCATTAATATGTGGGTTGTCATTATTAATAGCGGTAATTTCACCATCTGCTAAAAAGCATTTTTCATCTTCATCATAGTGAGAATTAGCTAAATTAGCCCTACTAACTACTTCAACACGGATTTTAATGACTTTATCACGTGTAGAACTAGTTAAAATACGACACAAAGTGCCTACAGTAAATAAATCTTCAGAATTAGGCATATCAATTGCGCTATCTTTTTGAGCAACAACGAATAATAAAGAATCTGCCTTTCCTTTAGATAATTTAATGGCGTTTGTGGATATTTCTCTTCCTGCATCAATGGTTACTTGATTTTTAGGAAAGAGGACTAATTGTTTTGTGATTAATAAAGGTAATTGAATTTTATGTGACTTATTGGCCATAATTTACCTCCTTTAAATTATTAGTTATTTGAGTCAAATAAGATATCTTCTGCCTTTTGGCCTCTTAAATTGTCTTTGAATTGATCTAATTGAGCTTCTAAAGCCTTCTTAACATTTTCAAGTGGCATATGGTATTGTTCAGATAATTTCTTGAATTCTTCTTCAAGATCTTTATCGGTAATATCAATCTTTTCTGCTTTAGCAACAGCATCAATGATTAAGTAATTTCTAATTGATTTAGCGCTTTGGTCTTTTAATGTTTCCATGAATTTTTCATCAGTTTGACCAACAAAGCCTAAATATTGTTCATATGTTAAACCAGATTGTTTCATTTGTTGAACGACATCTTGCTTTCTTTGAGCAGCTTGAGTATCAATTGCTTCTTGTGGGATAGAAATAGTTGCACCTTCTGCAATCTTATCTAAGACTTTACCAAGATATTCGTTACGAGCAACGGCTTTCTTATTATTTAATAATTCAGTCTTTTTGAAAGCTTTGAATTCTTCAACAGTGTTAACATCTTTGATATTTTGTTCTTTAACAAATTCATCATTGAGTTCTGGAAGTTTCTTAGCTTTAACTTCGTGTACTTTACAGGCAAATTTAGCAGCCTTGCCTTTTAATTCTTCAGTGTAATTTTCTGGGAAGGTGACATTAACGTCTTTTTCTTCGCCTGCTTTAACACCTACTAATTGATCTTCAAAGCCTGGAATGAAGGAATTGCTTCCAAGTTCGAGTTCATAGTTTTCACTGCTTCCGCCTTCAAATGCCACATCATCAATGGTGCCAACAAAGTCCATAACGACTGTATCACCTTTTTCAGCAGCATCTTCTTTAACTACTAATGAAGCATTATTTTTCAATAATTCATCAATCTTTTCGTTAACTTCTTTAGCGGTAACTTTAACTTCTTCTTTACCAATAGCGAGATCCTTATATGCTCCTAAAGTAATTTCTGGGAAGGTAACAATTGAGAATTTAACTTCAATGCCATCTTCACTGATTTTAGTGACATTAACATCTGGACGCATAAATGGTTCGATGTGTTCTTCTTTTAAGACTTCATCATATAAAGAAGGTAATAAATCATTGATAGCTCTATCCATGACTTTAGCTTGGTTAACTTTGTTTTTCACCATATTATCTGGTGCTTTACCTTTTCTAAATCCTGGAATTGTAACTTCACTTGCTTCTTTCTTAAAAGCTTTTGCTTGAGCGTCTTCCCAAGTTTTCTTATCCACAGTTACTAAAACTTCAACATGTGAATTTTCTAATTTTTTAACTTCACGTTTCATATATAATCCTCCGAATTCGTGCTTTATGATTTTATAAAATTTTTTTATAATAGGCAAATAAAAACTACTATAGAAATAAAAATTTCTAATATAGCAAGATATTAGTATTAAAAAGTATTACACTACAAAGTTATTAGAAATCTTCCATTATTAATGAAAGATAGATATATAAAGAATGGGCTTTATTGTAATCAAGAGATTTCTTTTCGCAACGAACTTTTAAATCTTGTTTATTTTCAATTTTCATATATTTACAAGATAGTTCAAATAACGCTTCTAATAGTTCATCTGTTAATTCAATTTCATCAGGATAAGAATAAATTACATAACTAGAAAATATTTGAATAGCGTTTTGCGTTAAACTTACATCATTAATATAATTATCGATTTTATTAATAATAAATTGGTATTTAGTGCCTACAAATGGAGGTTCAATCTTACTTGGATTAACTTTAATTATTTTATCAACATGAAGAAAATCAAATTCTTTATCAATCTTCTTATTCACTAACTCTAATAGGGCAAAACTTCTAATAGATTGACGAGGGAAATATATTAAAATTTCTTTAATCTCATCCATAAATAAATTTATATCTTTATCTTTAAGTTGATCAAGAGCGTACACCACTAATTGGTCATCTTTAGATTTTAACCTTCTTTTTAATTCATCATCGGATACATTCTTATTTGAGAATGATGCTTTTTCTTCATGACGAATATATGTAGGTAAACTCTTTAATAATTCTTCTGCTTGTTGAGAAAAATAAGGTAAAGATTTGTAATATTCCATCTCAGAATAAGCTTCATCAAACATATTTAAAACACATAAAAGTTCAATATGTGTCTTCATTAATATAGGTAAATCTTTTTCTAATTGATTTTGATATGTTTTAATGCAGTCTAAAGCCTCTTTCCCTTTACCTAGACCTACGAATGCAGTTATACGATAGAAAATATCGTCATTAGTTAATGGTTTCTTAGTTAAATCAATTACTAATTCGTACTGCCTATTTTCTACGAGTTTTTTAATGTTATCCATTAATATAACCCTTCTTTATAAACACCTTGATTCACTAATTCTTTTAACGCTTTAACAACTGCAGGTTTATCTTCTTTATAAGTAACACCAAACCATTTAGATGGAGTTTTTAATAATTTAACTGTAGCTTTTTTCTCATGAACAAGTTCATCTACTACCACAGGAATTAAGAATTCCGCGTTATTATTAGAAATATTATCTTTAAGCCATAATGGGAATTTGGTAATTAAATGAGCGATTAAATCATAATTAAATACGAATAAATTCATACTAACTGGTTGATCAAGTCCAACATAAAAGCTTCTAGAGCCATCTAATGGAGAACATTTAATGGAATTATTCTTTTCTTCAATAGAAGCTTCCACTAATTTATCTAAATATCCTTTAGGATTTGGGAATACTACACCTCTTTTAACTGCACCATTTTTAGTCATAGTGTTTTCTGCTTTAAAAGTTAGGTTAGCGTATTTACCAACACCATGTTTACCTTCTTTATTTAAATAATCAAATGCTACTTTATAAGTATCTGCACCATAATAGTCATCTCCATTAATAATAATGAAGTCTTCGCTTATTAAATCTCTTGCAGCATATATTGCATGGGCTGTTCCCCATGGTTTAATTCTATCTTTTGGTGGTTTAAAGCCCATTGGGAGATCGTTTATGTCTTGGAAGGCATATTCTACCTTGATTAGTTTTTCTACGCGCTTACCAATGGTATTTTTAAAATCTTCATAGAAATCTTTTTTAATAATAAAAACTACACTAGAGAAACCTGCTCTAGCAGCGTCAAATATAGAATAATCAAGTAAGAAATTACCGTGTTCATCCATTGGTTCCATTTGTTTAAGCCCACCAAAGCGTGAACCCATACCAGCGGCTAATATAACTAGTTGCATATTATTGTTCTCCTTTTTTACCAATTTTTATTATTAAATAAGAATGAAAATAATCACTTAATAAAAGTATTACTGTAATAAATAATGCACTGAATGAAACATCAGTTAAGAAATGAGCACCACAAGATATTCTGCAATAAGCAGTAAATACACCCCATAAGAATCCTATAAGAACTAACCAACATTGATTTAGTTTAATCTTATCGTTAAATCTTGGTAAGAAATATAAAATTACCATTAAACCTAATGAACTACATGAATGTAGAGATGGGAATGAAGTGAATTCTCCACTGGTAACATTTCCCACTACATAATCTTTATAATTTGTTAATGGTTCCCACCAATTACGGTATAAATCAAAATGTTCAGTGCTATCAATATATCCTGCTAAATAACGAAATCTTGGACGATGAACAAGTTCTTTACCTACTCTACATAAGATATTGCATAACACTAATATTCCAATAATAGCGAATATTGTGGTCATTAATGTCTTTTCAGAATTATTTTTAGCGATAAATAAACCAATAAAGAAAAATGGAACAGTTAATACCATCCCAAATAACGGTAAGAAATATTCTGCTTCATCCCAAAAAGCGCCTACACCATTACTAGAAGTAAAGTCATCTCCTTGGAAATATATTCCTGCAGTAACTCCAATTACTGCAATTACAATAGCAAATATAATTCTCCATTTAGATTTAGTCCATTTAAATGCATATCTCACTAAAGCGCCAGAGCAAAATGCTAATCCTCCATATGTAGGAACAGAACTAAAACAAGCCATTATATGAGCAAAAATATTATTTCTAATTGCTAATGTTTGAGAAATTTGTAGATCAAAGAATGAACCTAATACAAAGGCTATTAGGATTAAACCAATAAAAATATATAAGAGGGTACGTCCTTTGAATAACTTAGACATAATTACATTATACCTTAATAAAAATAATGTTTTTACAAAGTTTGTTTATCTAATCTAAATTGTAGATCGTATAACTTTTTATATTCACCTTGTTGAGCGATTAATTCTTCATGGGTTCCCATTTCTTTAATACGACCTTCACTAACTACGGCGATAATATCAGCGTTTTTAATGGTAGATAATCTATGAGCGACAATGATACATGTTCTACCTTTTGCTAATTCGTTAAATGAATTTTGAATTAATAATTCAGTAGCGTTATCAAGGGCAGAAGTAGCTTCATCAAGAATTAATAATGGAGGGTTTTTAAGGAATATTCTAGCGATAGAAAGTCTTTGTTTTTGACCTCCTGAAAGTCTAACTCCTCTTTCTCCAATATCGGTATCCCAACCATTAGGTAAGGCTTCGATATATTGTAATATATCTGCTTTTCTAGCAGCTTCTTTAAGTTCTTCATCGCTGGCGTCTGGTTTACCGTATAAAAAATTATCTTTAATCGTGCCACCAAATAGATATACATCTTGTTGAACAATACCAATATTTCTTCTTAATGATTCTAATGTGTATTTAGAAGTATCTTCACCATCTAACAATATTCTTCCACATCCAGGTCTAAGGAAATAGAATCTAGGAATTAAGTGACATAATGAGGTTTTACCACCTCCAGAAGGACCCACTAATGCTAATGTTTTACCTTTTTCTAATTTAAATGTAATATCACTTAATACTTCTGCTTTAGAAGCATATGCAAATGTAACATGATCAAATTCAAGTTCACCATCAACATGAGTTAATGTTAATTCACCATTATGTTTAGTTTCTTCAGTTTCATCTAAAATCTTAATAAATCTTTCAAAACCACTGCTTGCGCTTTCAAGTTGTTCCATAAAGGAAATTAATGTGGTTATAGGAGTGATAAATAAACTTACTGAAATAACAAATGTAGAGAAATCTGCAATAGTAAAGTTATCAAATTCTAATGCAATAAATAATCCACCTAATAAATAGACTAAGATATTAAAGAAATCAGTAATAAATTGGGAAATAGAGAAATATTTACCCATTGAATGGAAGACATTAGTTCTTACATTTAAATATTCATTATTACAAACTTCAAATTTTTGTCTTTCTAATTCTTCACAAGTGAAGGCTTTAGTAACTCTAATACCAGATATAGCGTGTTCCATTCTAACATTGATCTTACTTGTTGCTCTTCTAGTGGCTCTCATAGAATCTCTAAATTGTTTACGATAATGCCAGGTAATTAATATTAAGATAGGCACTATACCTAATAACACTAAACCTAATATCCAGTTAATAATTAACATATAAGTAACACTACCAAGAATGGTAAATCCTGCTACTAAGACATTTTCTGGTCCATGGTGAGCTAATTCACTAACGTCAAATAAGTCATTAGTCATCGTGGATATAACATCACCTGTATCATGGGTATCAAAATACCAATATGGAAGTTTTTGTAACTTATTAAATAAGTCAGTACGCATTTCTGCTTGCATTCTAACTCCCATTACGTGTCCATAATATTGGACAAAATAACGTAATAATGCTCTAGCAATATAAATACCTAATAATATACAAGCGCCAATGATAACTGTATTAAGTTGTCCATCTTCACTAGCGGTTAACATTTCTCTAGTAACAATTGGGTAACCTATACCAATAACAGCGATTAAAAATGACGCTATCATATCTAGGGTAAATATCTTTTTATGTGGTTTGTAATAAGCTAAAAATCTTTTAAACATGACTATTATTATAATTCATTTCATAAAAATGAATATATTTATTTATGCAAATTAAATATTTGTTATTATTAATAGTAATTATGCATTCAATTAAAGAAATATTTGTGATTGGTAATGGACCAAGTAGTAGTCACACTATTGGACCTACTAAAGCTATTGAATATATGCTTAATAAATATAGTAATGTTAAATATGTAAAAGTGTTTTTATATGGTTCTTTAGCAGAAACTGGTAAAGGACACTTAACTGATTATGCTATTGACTTAGTACTTAAAGATATACCTCACGAAATAGTGTTTGATATGCATAAGAAAGTTAAGCATCCTAACACTATGCTTATTGAAGTAACTTCTAATAAGAAAAAATATAAAGAATATGTTGTTTCTATTGGAGGGGGATCAATCCAAACAATAGATAACATTAAAAACCCAAGTCGGATCGTAGC
>JAZRZD010000014.1:0-6246 GCA_045601085.1 Bacilli bacterium
ATAAAAGTTTTAATAGTTAAAGAATAATTAGATCCTGTTAAATATAAACATTCATTAGTTAATTCAATTTTTATGTTTCTTAATATTGGATCATCATTATTATTTGAAATAGCTCTCGCTACTGTAGTTAAACTTTTGAAAAATTCATCTTTTTTAATTGTAAATCTCATATTTTATATTCCTTTCTTTTATTAATAATTAATAATAATAAGATTTGAGGAAATGTGGAAAACTTCCAAATTCTTAAATTTATATTATCATAACAGACACTAACTTTTAATAGATTTTTAATAGAATTAAACTATTTTGAATTTAAATTGTCTTTTATTTTGTTTATAGCGGATTTTAAGGTAGGGTTAGTTTTTATTTCTTTTTCCACCTTTTCCACACTGTATTTGATAGTGGAGTGATCCTTACCAGAGAACATAGCACCTATCTTCTTTAATGGTATGTCTTTGATTGTAGTATAAATTAAATAAATGGCGATATGTCTAGCTTTAGCAATAGGTGCTTCTCTAGATTCTCCTGTTAATTGTGATGGAGATAATTTATAGAAGCTAGCGACTTCATTAATAATCTTTTGTTCAGATAGTTGACTTGATAGCTTATTGCTGCTTGGGAAACCACCTAAAGTTTTAATTGCAAAATCCATTGTAACTCGTTCATTTTCAGGCAAATCTTCCATTGCAAAAATTAACCCATTTATCGCACCACTGAGTTCTCTAAAATTGTTGCAATATTGAGATGCGCAAAATGTTAAAACATCATTGTCGAATCTAGCAGGGTTATAGTCTTCTGCTTTAATGTGTGATTTTAAGATTTCTACACATGAATCTATATCAGGTTCACTTATAGTGGCCACTAATCCTTGTTGAAATCTTGTAACTAATCTATTTTCTAAACCTTTTAATTCGTTAGGGTGTTTATCACTTGTAATTACTATTTGTTTTCCTTTAGCAATTAGCTTTTCATAAATAATAAAAAACATCTCTTGAGATTTAACCCTCTCTTTAAGTAATTGAGCATCATCAAAAAGCAATACATCAACATCATTAAAGTAGTCTTGAATATTGTCTAAAGATTTGTCACCCGTAACATATTTAATATATTCATCCACGAACACTTGTGCAGGTAAATAAAGGATATTTGCTTTATCTGGTGTGTGCTCTAAAACATAGTTACCAACTGAATGTAATAAGTGTGTTTTACCTAATCCTGAATTTGAATAAATAAATAATGGATTAAATCTTTTTCCTGGTTGTTCTGCGACAACTTTAGCTGCTCTAGTAGCGGTTTTATTAAAATCACCAACAATATAGTTCTCGAATTTTAACTTATGATCAATTTTTGAATCTTTAAAAAATATAACTTCTTTATTTTTGTTCTTATTTTGTTCTGGTTGAGAGACATGAGACTTATTATTTTGTAGAGTTGCGGATATGGTAAAAGTTTCACCAGTAATCTCGTTTAAAGCGTTTATTAATTCTTTTTTGTAATTTGTTTCAATTAAGCTTTTAGCGAGTTGAGAATTAACCGCAAAAATAACTTTGTTATTTGTTATATCTAAAATATATGTATCACTAAAAAAAGAATCATAAGTTTTTTTATCAAACTTCTTCTCTAATATTGATTGGGTTTTTTGCCAAATATTTGTAATTTCTGAGACTGTGTACATATTAAACCAGTAGCATTATTTTACCTTAATTAGTTAGTTTGTGGAAAACAAAAAGTGCTTGGTATAGTTTTTCCACATTTTGGCACTTTATAAATATTTATATTTAATACTTTTCCACATTCTTTTTATGTGGATAACTTTTAGGTGGAATACTTGTGGATAACTCGTTAATTTTTATTTATGGTTTGACTTTGTATTATAAATACATTTATACTTTTTAATGACGATTTAAAGGAGAATTGTTATGAAACGTACTTATCAACCAAGCAAGATTAAACATGCTCACAAAGCAGGTTTCCGTGCAAGAATGAAAAGCGCAAACGGCAGAAGAGTTCTTGCCAGAAGAAGAGCAAAAGGTAGAAAAAGAATTGCTGCCTAATGAAAATTAAAAACAGAGTTAAGTCTCAACAAGATTTTTCTAAAGTTATAAAAAATAGTAAAGGTATTAGATCTCAAGACTTTGTTTTACATTATGTTAAAAATGATCTTGGATATTCTAGAGTTGGTATTGCTGTAAGTAATAAGCTTGGCAATGCTGTTATTAGAAATAGAATAAAAAGACAAATCAGACCAATAGTGGACTCACTAGTGGACTATAACAAACAAAGTTTAGATATTATCTTAATTGTTAAGAATAATTTTTTAGATAAAAATCACGCAGAACAAGTTAACTCTATAAAATCAGTTTTAGTAAATATTTTATGAAAAAAAGTTTAAAAGTATTTTTAGGAATAGGTTTATTAGCGGTTGGTACTTTAACCTTTACTGGTTGTACACAATCTTTTTGTACGAACGCTGATACATCACATATTCTTTATAGATACGATTACGGTGTGACGCAATATTATGATGCTACTGATGCAGATAAACCAGCAGATGCAGAAAAATTATGGGCAGATAACGATAATATTTACTATGCAGTATCTTTAGATAAAGCCCCACAAGGTTTTACTAACATTGTTACAAACGCTAGAAATAATAATATAGAAGTTCCATATTCTTTAGAATACTGGTCTAGATTTGATAGTAAGGTCCTTGAACAAGCTTTAAGTAAAGCAGGTAAAAGTCATTCTGAAATTACTACAGTTGATCAATTAACATCAAATGATCCAGAAAATCCTGGTGTTTTATCTCGTTATGGTGCGGTTAAATTTTATGATGACGCTATTACAGAAGATAAAGGAACTTGGAATAATTGGGAATTAATCCATAAAGATGTTGTAAAAGAAATGTCTGATGATGGACTTGTTTCAATCATCCCAACTGCTGATTTTGTAAATTACTACAAAAGCCAAATGAATACATATGTTGGTTCATTTAGAGCTTGTTACGCTAATAATGATGGTTTCTATGGAAACTATGGTTATGGTGATGATAAAGGTTTAGTATACATAACCGCAAAAGATTGGGGTTTTGCATGGAGTAAAGGCCTTTTTGAAGGCTTACTTGTTTATCCAATCAGCTGGTTAATTGATATATTAACAACAAGCATGACAAGCGCTTTAGGAGCAGGTGCTGCTGCTATTTTAGCTATTGTTATTGTTACTCTTATCGTTAGAGGTATTATGCTTATCTTTACATTCAAACAAAGTTCTGACACTGCAAAGATGAATGAATTACAACCTCAAATTCAAAAAATTCAAAATAAATATCCTAATGCAGACACTAATAAATATGAAAAACAAAGAATGTCTGAAGAAATGTCTAAGCTTTACAAGAAAAATGGTGTTCATCCATTTAGAAGCATTATTACATTAATCATTCAATTCCCAATATTTATTTGTGTTTGGGGAGCTATGCAAGGTTCTGCTTGTTTAGCTACTGGTTCATTCCTTGGATTAAATCTTAACTCCTCTATTAGAGAAGTATTATTTGATGGGGCTAACTGGACAGCTGGTAATATGGGTGGATTAACCGCATTAATCTTATTTATCCTTATGTCACTTACACAAGCTGCCGCTATGTTATTACCTCAATTTATTCAAAAATTTAAAGCCAAAAAGGCTGCAAAATTAGGTAAAAATCCTGCTGCTAAATCACAGAATAATAAAATGAAGTGGTTTACATATATTATGCTTATTATGATCATCATAATGGGTTTCTCACTTGTATCTGCTATGGGTGTTTATTGGTTAATTGGTGCTGTTATTTCTATTATCCAAACCATTGTTACCCAAGTTATACAAAGTAGCAAATCAAAGAAAAGGAAGAATTAATTATGAAAAATTATCAAGGAAAAACTGTTGAAGAAGCAGTCAAAGCGGCTTGTGAAGATCTTGGCGTTAGTGAAAACGAACTCCTTTACGAAGTTGAAGAAGAAAAGAAAGGTTTATTCAGTAAGAAAGTTGTTATTGATGTCTATGAAATGATGGATATCATTAAGTACGCTGAAGATTATATCTTAGGTATTACTGATTCTCTCGGAATTGAAAGTTCTGTCAAAACAAGATTAGATGATGAAATGTTATACATTACATTAAATTCCACACATAACCCAATTCTTATTGGTAAAGATGGAAAAACACTTCAAGCTATTACTGAATTAACAAGATTAGCTACAAGTAATAAATTTAAGAAACATTTCAGCATTATTGTTGATATCAATGGATATAAAAACCATAAATATAAACGTCTTGCTCATGAAGCTAAGAAATTAGCATATGATGTTCAAAAGACAAAGATGACTTATACATTTGATCCAATGACTAGCGACGAAAGAAGATATATTCATAACGCTTTAACAGGTATTGAACATATTAAAACAGAATCCACTGGTGAAGGTAAGGATAGAAGATTACAAATCATTTACGTTGATTAATAAATAATGCGCCCCAAAAAGGCGCTTTATTTAAATAAGGACGAATTATGTTTGAAACAATTATTGCATTAGCAACACCACCTTTAAAATCAGCATTAGCCATCATTAGACTTTCTGGTGATGATTGTTTTGATATTGTAAATAATGTTATTAAAAAACCTATTAAAGATATTAAAGAAAATAAACTAATGTTTTCTTCTATTTATGATGGGGATAAAAAGATTGATGAATGTGTATTAGCTATTTATAAAGGCCCACATAGTTTTACTGGTGAAGACAGTGTAGAAATTATGTGTCATGGCTCAATGTTAATTGCTAATGAAATAATAACCTTATTAATTAAATATGGCGCTAGAATGGCCTTAAATGGCGAATTTTCTTCAAGAGCATTTACTCATGGGAAAGTTGATTTAGTGCAAGCAGAAGCTATTAATGATTTAATCAACGCTACTAACAAAGAATCAAAGAATGTTTCCTTATTAGCGTTAGATAAAAAAGTAACTAACAAAATAATGCCAATTAAAAATAAAATTGCTGATATTTTATCTTTAATTGCCGTTAATATTGATTATCCAGAATACGAAGATATTGAAGTAGTTAATAAAGACACTGTAATTACTAAAGGCAACAATATTCTAGCCGATATTAATAAGTTATTAATAGATAGTGAAATAGCAGTTCTTATCAAACAAGGTTTAAAGGTTGCTATTATTGGACAACCTAATGTTGGTAAATCTAGTTTATTAAACGCTTTAATTGGTGAGGATAAAGCTATTGTTACAGATATTGAAGGTACCACTAGGGATATAGTGGAAGGTGAATTAGTTATTAATGGTGTAACATTACATCTTTTAGATACTGCAGGTATTAGAGAAACTGATAATAAAGTTGAACATATTGGTGTAGAAAAGTCTTTAAATTCTATTAAAGAAGCAGACATTGTTTTATTTGTTAAAGATGCAAGAAATAAAATGGATGAAAAAGAAGATGAACTCGTTTCTAAGATTGATAAAAATAAATTAATAATTGTTGAAAATAAAGGGGATTTGATAGATATTTCAGAAAAAGATACTGTTGTAATCTCTGCTAAAAATAACGATATTAAGCCTTTACTTATTGCTCTTAAAAATAAAATTGGTGTTGAGGTTGATGATTATAAAATCCCTGCATTAAATAACGCTAGACAAGTTGGTTTATTAAAAGGTGCTAAGGAATCAATTATTAAAGCAATTAGCGATGCTAAAAATGATGTGCCAATGGATTTAATTAATTATTCATTTATAAGTGCACATAACGCAATATTGGAAATCCTTGGAGAAACAAACCAAACCGATATTATTAAAGAGGTATTCTCTAGATTTTGTTTAGGTAAATAAGATGATTTTTGATACACATTGTCATCTAAATGATGATGCCTTATATAAAGAATTAGATTTAAATATTAAAAACGCTGAGAAACTAGATGTTAAAAAGTTTTTAGTTGTTGGTTATGATGCCAAATCATCATTAAGAGCAGTAGAAATTGCAAATAAATATCCTAATGTATATGCTGCAGTTGGTTTTCATCCAACAGAAATAGAAAACTTATCTGAAGAAGACTTTAATTCTACTTTAAACTTATGTAATAACCCTAAAGTTGTCGCTATTGGAGAAATTGGATTAGATTATCACTGGGTTAAAGATCCTGTTTTAAGAGAGATTCAACAAGAATACTTTAAAAGGCAAATAATATTCGCTAATGAACATCATTTAC
>JAZRZD010000015.1:0-17739 GCA_045601085.1 Bacilli bacterium
TTGTATCAAAGTATGTCTTCTAATCTGGTACCCTTGTGGCGACTCGAACGCCAGACCTACGGCTTAGAAGGCAGTTGCTCTATCCAACTGAGCTACAAGGGCGTACGGTTTATTATAATACCATAACTTTATAGATTTTCAAGCAAAAGCAACTGCCTTCTTCGCCTTATTTACTATGTAATGCGTTATATAGGTTTTTAGCGACATCTTTAGGAAGTATTTGAGATAACTCCTCTACTGTTGCTTCTTTTATTAAAGAAATATCGGAATATGCACGTTTAAGAAGTTCTTTCCTTTTATAACCTAATCCTTTAATATCATCTAATATTGATTTAGTCATATTCTTATCTCTTTTATTCCTATGGAATCCAATAGCAAATCTATGTACTTCATCTTGCATTTTAGTCAATAAGAAGAATAATGCTTTATCGATGATTGGGTATTCTTTGCCGTTTGTGTCTATAATGCCACTAGTTTCATGACCAACACCCTTATATAAACCAAATACTTGGATATTTACATCAATAGAATCAAGAGCTTCTTTAGCAGCGTGAACTTGTCCTAGTCCACCATCCACTAAGATTAAATCTGGTAATTTTTTATTATCTAATTTACTTCTTAAATAATGTCTAGAGATAACTTCTTTCATAGAAGAATAGTCATCTTTTTTATTTTCACTAGTGATATTGAACTTACGATATAACTTCTTGGCCATTTCTCCATTAATAAATGCCACCATAGCGCCTACAGGAGAAGAACCTTGTAAATGGGAATTATCAAATAATTCAATGTGTAATGGAGTTTCTATATTTAATAAAGATCCTAAACTTTCTAATAACGCTAACTTATTATCATCTAATCTTGCGGACATAAAATATTCATCTAATCCATTAGTAGCATTCTCTTTAGCGGTTACGATAAGTTCAAGATATTTACCTTTGGTAACACTACTTATTTTAGCGTCTACATATCCACTTAATTCATTAACAATATCGTCATCATTAATATATATTTCATTAGGTAAGTCATGTTTAGAATAATACTGTAAGATTAATTCGCTTACTTGTTCTTTTACATCTCCAAATCTTTCAGAAATAAAGACATTTTTACCTAACAAAATACCTTTTCTATAAATAAGAACTGCAATAGAAACATAATCATTTCTAGTTGAATAGGCAAATATATCACTACTAACGATATTAGTTTCTACAGTTTGTTTTTCATTTATATGATCAATTGCTTTAATGATTTGATTATATTCTTGGGCTTTTTCAAATTCTAAATTATCACTGGCGAGTTTAAGCTTTGCCATCGTTTTATTTCTTATATCTAGGTTATTGCCGCTAAGGAAATCCGCGATATCTCTTCTTAAAGAAGATAAAACACCTTCCTCAAGAGGTTTTATACAAGGAGCAAGGCATTGACCTAGGTGATAATATAAACAAGGCGTAGAAGGAATATTTTGACATTTTCTTATTGGAAAGAGTTTATTCACTAAGTCTACCATGTCATAAGCGGCAGTAGAGTTAGGAAAAGGGCCATAATAGTCATATCCTTTTTCTTTAGTGTTCCTTTTTATTCTTATTACTGGGTCATTACCTTTTTTTAAGGCAATATAAGGGTAATGAGAATCATCCTTAAGCATAATGTTATATCTAGGCATATATTTTTGGATGAGATTCATCTCCAAAATAAATGCTTCTTTTTCACTTTTAGTGATAATGGTTTCAAAATAACTAACATTTTGCACCATCGCGAATACTTTACCTGATTGAGGATGTAAGAAATATTGAGACACTCTTTTTTGTAAATCTTTGGCTTTGCCAACATAAATGATTTGATCACTTGCGTTATGCATTAAATAAACACCTGGTAAGTGCTTAAGATTATTAATTAACATTCTTATTTGTTCGCTCATTTAAGTTTTACTATGGTAGCACCACTGCCACCTTCGTATTCTCCTCCAGCGCGATAAGAATAACCTAATGAAGATATATATGTTTGAACCATTTTTCTAAGCGCACCACTACCAAAACCATGAATAATCTTTACTTGGCTAAAGGCATGAAGTAATACATCATCCATATATTTTGCTAATACATTTCTTGCTTCATCAACGTGTAAGCCAATGATATTTAATTCCATTCTGATATTTGGATCCACTTTAATATGCTCTTTTTTAGTTAAGTTTCTATCTATAATAACTGGCATATCTTTATGGGTTAATTTATTAAGAGGGATATCTACACTGATACCTTTAGAAGAGATTCTTGCTTTAGTGCCACTAATTGAAATAACTTTACCTTCAATATCAAAAGATGGGGAATAAACATAATCATTAACTTTGATATCTTCGTGATATTCAATTTCTTTTTCTTCTTCTTTAAGGGCATCGACTTGTTTTTTAAGTTCAATAACTTCATGAAGTTTTAAATCACTATTAGATAATTTAGAAATAATTTCTGTTAACTTCTCATTAGTGTCATTAATTAATGCTTCTTTTTCTTCTTTAACAGACTCTAATAAATGGGCTTTCTTATCTTTGATAAGTTTTTCTTTGTTTCTAAGAGCTTTTTCTAAAGAAACAAGTTCTTTTTCTTTTTTAGTTAATTCTTCATTAAGTAAGACATTTTCTCTTACTTTATCTTGTAATGATTTAATAAGTTTAGCTGTGTCTATAGAATCAGAATCCTCTAATAAATGTTTAGCTTCTAATATGATTTCTTTATTTAATCCAAAGCGTTCCGCTACTTCTAAAGCATAGCTTTTTCCAGGAACACCAGATTTAAAGATATATGTTGGCTTTAGATTTTCTTCATCAAATATCATTGACGAGTTTTCTAATGAAGGATTAGTGAATGCATATTCTTTTAAATTAGAAAAGTGAGAAGAAATAAAACACACTGAATGACATTTCTCTAAATATTTAGTGACCGCTAAAGCGATAACTTGTCCTTCTTTTGGATCTGTACCTGTACCAAGTTCATCTAAAAGCACTAAATCTCTGCCTTTAGCGATATTTGTAATAGCAGTTAACGCTGATATATGAGCGGAGAATGTAGAAAGATTATCGCTTAATGATTGGTTATCACCTATATCAATATAAATATTGTTGAAATAACCTAATGTAGCTTTCTTCGCTAAAATAGGTAATGCACATTGGTTCATTAAAATAGATAAACCTATTGTTTTTAAAGATATAGTTTTACCTCCAGCATTAGGACCAGAAATAATAACAATACGTTTATCTTCATTAGCGAAATAACTATTCGCAATAACTTTAGATTTACTAATTAAAGGATGACGAGTATCCACTAATGAGATTTCTTGTTTATTAGATAAATTAGCGATAATACCGTTATTATCTTGTAAATATTTAATTTTTGCGGATAAAAAATCTAATTCTGCAATAACTTCATTATTATGAATGATCTCATCATCACGAAGTAACACCATCATGGTTAATTCTTTTAATATCTTTCTTACTTCTTCATTTTCTTCTAGTTTTAAAGAAACAATTTCATTATTTAAATTAACCATTTCTAAAGGTTCGATAAAAGTTGTATTACCAGTATCAGAAATATCATAGATTATACCGTTAACTTTACTTTTATAAGCAGTTTTTACAGGTAACACAAAGTGACCATCTCTTAATGTTGGATTTTCATCATTTAAATATGTTTGATAAGTTAACGCTAAAGAAGAGCCTTTAGAAAGAACATCTGCTTCAAGTTTTCTAATTCTTTTTCTTATTAAAGATAACGTATTAGTAGCGTTATCAAAAATAGTTAAACTTGAACTTATTTTCTTATGTATTTCTATTTCTAAAGTAGATAAGTCACTTAATGAATCAGTTTTCTTTCTAATTAATGGGATATCGACGTCCACTTTTAAGAAAAATTGATTAACTTTATTACAAGTAATAACATCGTTAGCGATAGCCTCTAAATCTTTAGGGGTTAACATTGCGGTTTTCTTCGCTATATCAATAATTCTTAAAGCGTCTAAAGATGTATGAATTGGGATAACACCAAATCTAGAAATAATATCTTTAGTTTCATTTAATTCTTTTAAGGCAATTTCTAATTCACTTCTAGAATTAAACATCATTAAATTAGAAGCTAAATATTTGCCTTTTTCTGTCTTACAGTTATCCGCAATTTCGCTTCTTATACGGTCAAATTCAAAAGTGTCATAGATATTTTGCATATATTTAATAATATATTATTTAAGGATAAATATAATAATTTATGTTTTTACGAGACATAAATAATGTAAAATAAGTTCATGGCCAATAAAATATACACTTTAAAAATAGATCAAAAAACTTTTGAAGAGATTAAACAAGCATATCAACCATATTTTGTAGAAAATAATGGGGAATATGTTGATTTTGCTGCAAAAGTAGATGATTGCGTGATTATTGGATATAAATCATCTAAACAAACTAAGAAAATCACTTTTAGTGGTTCTTCCGCTACTGAGGAAGTTAAAAAATGGGATACTTCTTTAATTGAAGAAACCACTATTAATAAAAAGGTAGTTAAAGAACATTGGTTAGATTATCAAGATCAAATTGGAAGCGATGAGGTAGGAACAGGAGATTTATTACTCCCTGTAATTGTTGTAGCCTCTTTTGTCAAACATTCCGATATGGATAAATTAATTGAGTTAGGAGTGCATGATTCTAAGAAATTAACAGATGAAAAAATATTAGAAATTGGGCCTAAATTAATTAATATTGTAGATTATTCAAAACTTACATTACCTAATGAAAAATATAATAATGTTATATCAAGTGGAGAAAATATGAACTCTATTAAGGCAAAAATGCATAATAGAGCGCTTTTAAATCTCCATAAAAAATATATAGATGTTATAGCGATATATGTTGATCAATTTACTCCAGGAAAAACATATTATTCTTATTTAAATGATAAAAATGAAGAACAAGTAAAAGGTATTTCATTTAAAACTAAAGGAGAAAGTTATTTCCCTTGTGTTGCCGCTAGTAGCGTGATTGCTAGATACTATTTCTTGTTAGAAAAAGAGGAGTTAAGCAAGAAATATAAAATGGAATTCCCATGTGGAGCAGGTAGTAAAGTTGATGACTTTGCAAAGAAATTTATAAAAAAATATGGCAATGATGAATTTAACAAAATTGCCAAATTAAATTTCAAAAATATTAAAAAGATTAATTCAAAGAATTAATAATATCAGTAAAATAAGAAGGAAGTGGAACAGAAAATTCCATTTCTTTTTTTGTTGTTGGGTGAATTAAACGTAATTTATAGGCCACTAAAAGTTGGCCGTTATTATATAAATTTTTAGCGGTTTTCCCACCATAGAGAGTATCACCTTCAATAGGATAACCAATATGAGACATATGTACTCTAATTTGATGGGTTCTACCAGTAACCAAACTAACATCAATTAAAGTGTTATTTTTATATCTAGCTTCCACTTTAAAGTTAGTAATAGCAGGTTTAGAGTTTTCTTTTGTAACTGCCATTTTAAGTCTATTATGTTTATCTCTTCCAATAGGTAAATCAATATGACCATTATTTTCTTTAATAACACCACGCACTAAAGCTTTATAAGTTCTAGCCATTGTGTGATCTTTAAGTTGTTCGCTAAGAGCTTTATGAGCAAGGTCATTTTTAGCAACACAAATTAACCCACTTGTGTCTTTATCAATACGATGAACAATACCAGGACGCATTACCCCATTAATCCCACTTAAAGAAGAACAATGATACATAATTGCGTTTACTAATGTATGTTCATAATTTCCAGGAGCAGGATGAACTACTAATCCTTGAGGTTTATTAATGATTAAGATGTCATCATCCTCATAAACAATATCTAAAGGAATATTTTCTTTTTCCACTTTATATTCTTCTACTTCTGGAATTTCATAACTAATTTCATCATTTAATTTTAATTTAGTAGCAGGTTTAAATATGTTACCGTTAAGTAAAACAAGTCCTTTATCAAACATGTTAGCGATATAGCTACGAGAAGCATCCGCTATTATTTTAGAAAGGAATTTATCTAATCTAAGACCAATATCTTCACTATTTGTTACTGTTATTTTCATCTTGATCCACTTTTTCGTAAGACTCTAATCTTTCTTTTTCATCTTTAGATAGAATCTTTTCTTCTCCTTTAGGAGCTTCTAAATTTCTTTTAGCGATTGTGTCTTTAATTTCTATCACAATAAAATAAATTAATAAGGTAAATGCAGAGACTACTAAACAAGAATCTGCCCAGTTAAATACATAACTCCAAATACCGTAAAAATCGATCCAATCTACTACTCCATTAAGGGAATTATGTAGATATTCAGGGGAATAGAATAATCTATCGATTAAATTACCAACTGCTCCTACAAGAAGCATCATTAAACATGCTTTGATGAGTTTGTTATGTTTTTTATAGTTATGAATATAAAAGAATAGAATTACTCCTATACCAATAAAAGCAATAATGCAAAATACAATTCTTACTGCTTCTGGAGACATATTTAACGAGCTTGAGAAGGCAAAATTCGAGTTAACTTGATATGAAATTCTTAAAAATCCAGGGATCAAATCCACTGAAGAGCCCACTATCATATTGTTAACAATGATATTTTTAGTGACTATATCAATGACAAAAAGTAGTATGGCAAGCCATATATAAGAATATAAAAACCAAGAAAGTGCTTTTTTAAGTTTATCCATTATTTACCTAATACTTTCTTACATCTTGGGCATAAATGTGCGCCATCAACGTCTTCAAATGGTTCATTAGTGTAATTACGGCATCTATCACATCTAACTCCACTATGATGAGTAACATTAATGCTAGAAACTTCATAAGTTCCACCACTAAGATTTTCATCAAAACAAAGCTCGCTAACACCTAAAATTGTGGTTAATTCTTCTAAAGAAAATTTATTAACTTCATCTAAAACTTTGTTGTTATTAATTTTAACCTTCAAACTTGCTTCTTGTGCGGAACCAATTTCGCCAGAAACACGTTTTTCTTCTAACGCTTTTAAGACATCAGTTCTAAATAATTTAAAGTTTTCATAACCTGATAAATATTCCTCGTAATTATGAGAAACTTTTGGATAATCTAAAAGTTGAACATTTTCTTTTCTTTCTCCTGGCATATTACGGTTAAGTTCATCCATTGTGAAAGGAAGAATTGGGTTAAGTAATCTTAATAAAGTTTCACCAACTTCATATAACACTGATTGAGTGGCTTTTCTATGAGGATCATTCTTATCGTCACAGTAGAGAGTATCTTTACTAACATCCATATAGAAACTTGATAAATCAGTAACCATGAAGTTAAGAATTTGGCTAGTAGCACTAGCGAAATCATAGCTATCAAACTTACTAATAACATAGTTAACTGTTTCTTCTAGCTTTGCTAGGATGTATTTATCTAATAAGGAATAATTAACTTTAGTGCCTGGAACAAAATCAGCAATATTCCAAGAAATAAATTTTAAAGTATTTCTAATTTTACGGTATTGGTCAGCAGTTTGTTTAATTAAATTATCACCAATTCTAACATCTTGTTGATAATCAACATTAGCGACCCAAAGTCTTAAAATATCTGCACCATAAACACTGGCAATCTTATTTGGATCTACACCATTGCCTTTAGATTTATGCATTTGTTCACCATGTTCGTCTAATACCCAACCATGAGAAACAACATTAGTATATGGGGCATGTCCATAGCTAGCGGTAGAAACAATTAAGGAAGAGTTAAACCAACCACGATATTGGTCACTACCTTCTAAATATAAGTCACATGGATATTTATATCCTCTTTCAATTTGCGTAGCAGCAAAACTACTACCAGAATCGAACCAAACATCCATAATATCGTTTTCTTTTGCAAATTCACCTTTAGGTGAGTGAGGATTCTTATATCCTTCTGGAAGTAATTCTTTAGCAGATTTTGTGTACCAAATATTGCTACCATATTGTTTAAATAAGTCACGGATATGATCAAATACTTCTTTTTCAATGATTGGAGTGCCATCTTCACTATAAATAATAGGAATTGGAACGCCCCATGCTCTTTGACGGGAAATACACCAGTCTCCTCTATCTTTAATCATGTTAACCATTCTGGTTTCACCCCAACTTGGATACCATTTAACATTATGTACTTCATTAAGAAGTTGTTCTCTAATTGGATCAATGGAGCAGAACCATTGGTCTGTTGCTCTAAAGATTAATGGTTTTTTAGTACGCCAATCATGTGGATATGAGTGGGTAAATGTAGAATGTTTAAGTAAAGCGCCGTGTTCTTCTAAGATTTTTAAGACCACTCCATTAGCGTCTTCATAGAAGAGTCCACCAAGACCTTCACCACATTCTGGAATTAAATAACCTTTGGAATCAACTGGACAATATGGTTTGATGTTATATTTTAAACAAACTTGATAGTCTTCAACACCATGTCCAGGAGCGGTATGGACAAGTCCAGTACCAGCATCATTAGTGACGTGTGTGCCCACTAAAACAAGAGAATCTCTATCATAGAAAGGATGTGAGCAAACAACATATTCTAACTCGGAACCACTAAATGTTTTAATTAATTTACAATTTGTAAAACCTAGTTCTTCAGCGAGTTTATCTTTAAATTCAAGTAAATATACAAATTTACCTTTATTAGTCTCAAATAAGCCATATTCAAAGTCTGGATGAGCACTAATAGCTAAGTTAGCAGGCATTGTCCAAGGAGTGGTTGTCCAAATAATTAAAGATGTATCTGTGTCTAATAAACCTTTACCATCTTTAACTTTGAATGCTACATAGATGGAATGAGATTCTACATCAGCGTATTCAATCTCTGCTTCTGCTAAAGCAGATTCACTACTTGGTGACCAATAAACTGGTTTAAGTCCTTTATAAATAAGACCTTTAAGGGCCATAATGGAGAATACTTCAATTTGTTTAGCTTCAAATTCTTTTTGAAGTGACATATATGGATGATCAAAATCACCCACTAAACCAAGTCTTCTAGCTTGTTCTTTTTGTTTAGCGACTTGAGTTAAAGCGTATTCTTCACATTTTTTTCTAAATTCAGCAATTGGAGTGGTTTTTCTATTAACACCACTTTTAGTGACACAGTTTTCAATTGGAAGACCATGTGTATCCCAACCAAAAACGAATGGAGTTTTGTAGCCTGACATATTTTTGTATCTAACCACAAAATCCTTAAGTAATTTATTTAACATATGTCCACAGTGCATATCGCCATTAGCGTATGGAGGGCCATCATGAAGAGCGAATTCTGGAGCATCTTTGCGGTTATCATTCATTAACTTATATAAGTCCATATCTTGCCATTTTTTGACTAAGATAGGTTCTTTAACCGCTAAGTTACCTCTCATTTCAAAATCACTTTTGCCCATTTGTAATGTGTCTTTGTAGTCCATAATTTGATTTCCTTTCAATAAAAAACGTCCTTAAAGATTATCTAAGGACGCCATTTAGCGCGGTACCACCTTAGTTCTAAGATATTTCTTAGCGCTTAGTTTACTTATTTATCGGATAAGTCCGGAAACTTACTATTTTTTCAGTATTCATACAAAGAAGGGATAATTTATTAATTCTACCTACTAACCTTTCACCATCGTTAGCTCGCTAAAGGCGAATCTTAATAAATGTTGTCTTCTAGGTTTAAATTTTATAGATCCTTTAAGATATTTGGTAATATCTCATCGTAATCAGTCTTTTTACTATCTTCTACCTCATTAACTGGTTGAGCTTCATTTTCTTTAGCAACATCGTAATTATTAATTGTATTACCATTGCCTAAGATAGAAGCAGGATCAGTTGGTTTAGAGAAGTCAATTTCTGCATCAAAATCACTGGCGATGATAGAAACACAGATTTCATCTGTTAATTGATTATTAATGGTAATACCAAACTTAACATCAATATCACGTTGAGTGGCATTAATTAATAAATTAACGGTTTCTTGAGCTTCAAATAAAGAAACTTTTGGTCCACATGTGATAGAGATAATAGCGCGTTTAGCACCACTAATTGGAGCTTCTAATAAAGGACAGTTAACTGCATTAGCAGCAGCGTCTTTTGCTCTATTAGGGCCTTGGCCCATACCATATCCAATTAAAGAAATACCAGATTTAGATAATGTTGATCTCACATCAGCGAAATCAAGGTTAATCATGCTTGGTAAGATAATTAAGTTAACAACAGTTTTAACGGATTGAGCTAAGACGTTATCAGCGTTATCAAATGCCTCAGAAATATCAGCGTTACCATACATCATTAATAATTTGTCATTATTGACAACAATAATAGAATCAACTTCATTTTTAAGTTTTGTTAATCCATCAATAGCGTAGGCAATTCTTTTCTTACCTTCAAAAGTAAATGGACGAGTAACAATACCAATAACAAGCGCTCCTGCATCTTTAGCGATACGGGCAATAACAGGAGCAGCACCTGTACCAGTGCCTCCACCCATACCAGCAGCGATAAATACCATATCCGCACCTGCAACGATTTCTTGAATACGTGCACTTGATGCTTCTGCAGCTTTTTCACCAATTTCTGGTTCACCACCAGCACCTAAACCTTTAGTGATTTCTTCACCTAAAATGATACGGTTATAAGCTTTTGAAGAACTTAATGCTTGTTTATCTGTATTAGCAACATAGAATTCTACATTACTAATTTCATCATCAATCATTCTATTAACTGCGTTATTGCCGCCACCACCGACACCAATAACAACAATCTTAATTGGGGGTTCAAAATTATCTAAATCATAATTGTCCATAATTTTCTCCTTTATCTATTCTGGTTTAACTATTCTAGTTATATCACCTAAATTAGCATGTGCTTCTTCACCAATGTTTGGTAATTTAGCATATGAATATAATGCACCTAAGCAGTTGAAGAATGATGGGTCTCTAGCCCCAAATGTCTTTGGAACAATAACCCTAATATCTTCACTATATACTTTATTTTTCAAATATTCTTTTAATCCATGAAGTTGTGAACCTCCACCGATTAAAACGAGTGGAATATTATTAAATCTCTTAAATTCTTCACCTAAAATATCGTTAATAGCCTTATTTAAACTATTAGCAAAAATATCTAATTCATTTTTAATGATGGCGTTAAGTTCGTCACCATAATGGTTAATTAAATTACCTTCAGAATCACCAACTTGACATACAGGTGCTCTAAAAGCGTATTTTCTTTCATCAATACCATATAAAATCTTATATTTTTCAGCGTCTGCTTCATTAATATTGAAGGAAACAATAATCTTTTCAGTAATGTTATCTCCACCCCATTTAAAATAGGTAGAACCATCTAAGAAACCATTACCAACAAGAGAAACAGTAGTCATATTACTACCAATATCCACTAAGAAATAACTCTTTGGCATATTTGGATAATTAGCTAATAAATCAACAACACCATAGTTAGCGACGACATTTCTTTTTATCTTAAGTCCAGCAGTAATAATTGGATTACGATTATCAGAAATAACATCTGGTGGTAATTGGAATGTAATTAATGAACAAGCAATACTACGAGATACTTTTCCTAAAGGAAGAGTGCGATATCTTTGTCCATCATCAAGTACAAATTCATCAGGAACAATGTCCACTAAAAATTTATTATCACTTCTAGCACTATTTCTAGCTGCTAAATAAGCACCATTAATATCTTTCTTAGAAATAACAGCATCCTCACTAGAAATACCTTGATTAGTACGGAAGAGCTCAATTCTTAAACCAATTGGTGGCATAGAATAAATAACACTATCAAGTTTGAATTTAAGTCTAGCGGTTTCATCTTGAATGTTCATGATATTTTCAAGATTTTCTACTAAAGTCTTATTTCTTTCTTTGATCAATCTTCCATCTATAAAACATTGTGGAATGGCTTTTTTTAAAGAATAAATGATGTGAATTTCATTATCTTTTTCAAATCCCACAAGGAGTTTGATCATTTTTGATGATATTTCTAATGCTGATAAATATTCCATGGTAGATATTTTACTATAATACGCGCATATAGACAACACTTTTAACAAAATAATTTGTTAATTTGGAAATAATAAAAAAATCGCCATTAAATATAGCGAATTTTTACTTAAAATTATACAAACTTAAAATTGATGTAGTAGGTTATTTTATATTTTAAAAATATTAAATATTTCTACTATCTAATTGAGTTACCTTTTTTCTTCTTGTTTGTCTTATAAATTCTGTCTTTCATTTCCATAAATGATTCCTCTACTTTCTTTCAATAATGCGAAGTTTAGCGCTTTTTGAGCGACGATTATCCTCCAATTCCTCCTCACTAGGGATTATTGGATGTCTAGTAATGAGGGTAAAATCTTTCTCCTCAGTTTTAACGTAATCTAGACGATTACCAATGACAATTGAAGCATCAGCGAATGCTTGTTTTACAATCCTATCTTCTAATGAATGGAAGGTTATAATTACTAGTCTTCCATTTTTCGCTAATCTAGGTAAGATTTGTGCGATTGTTTCCTTTAAGACATTAAGCTCGTTATTGACCTCAATTCTTAATGCTTGAAACACTTGTTTAGCAGGATGTCCTGCTTTTGCTAGTTCCTTATTTGGCTTACTAGCTTTAATAATATCCACTAGTTCAAACGTTGTTTCTATCATCTTTTTTTGACGATATTTTTCAATGTTTTTTGCTATTTGATATGCGAATTTTTCTTCACCGTATTCTCTAAATACTTTAGTTAGATCGTTAACAGAATACGTATTAACAATCTGTTTTGCGGTTAATGGATTTTCTTGATTCATGCGCATATCTAGTGGCGCATCATACCTATAAGAGAAACCCCTTTCCCCTTCATCAAATTGTGGAGATGAAACCCCTAAGTCCATTAATACTCCATCAACTTTTTTAATACCTAGTTCATCAAGTCTAGAATTAACGTTAACAAAGTTATCGTGGACAACTGTTAACTTATCTAGGTAATCATGGAGTCTTTCTTTAGACTCATTAATTGCTTCGATATCTTGATCAAAAGCAATTTCTTTTCCTGTAGTTAATCTTTTTAAGATTTCTAAGGAATGACCTCCTCTACCAAGAGTGAGATCAAGATATATGCCATCAGGTTTAATATTTAATCCTGTAATAGCCTCGTTAAGTAATACAGAGATATGTTTAGCCATTATTTTTCTAATTTCTCTGCATTAGATTCGAACTCTTTTTCTGCATTAGCGTCATATTCTTCATATGTCTTCTTATCCCAGAGTTCTACATGGTCACCAACTCCAAGAGCGACAATCTCTTTAGAGATGTTATATTTTTTAAGAATAAATGGAGGAATAACAATTCTTCCTTGATTATCAACATCAAGTTCTGAAGTGGATGCAAGTAAGCTTCTAGCGTAGTCACGATTAACTTTCTTGTTGAAAGATAAAGATACGAGATTTTCAGCGAATTTTTTAAATGCACTGGATTCAAATAATGTTAAAGCACCATCGAATCCCTTGAGTAAGACCACTTTATTTGTGAGTTCTTTTCTCCATTTAGAAGGAATTACGAATCTGTTTTTATCGTCTAATGAGTGCTCATAAGTTCCGAAATACATTTACCACTTTCTCCCACTATTCTTCCACTAATACCCAAATTATAACTATAAAATAAAAAAGAAGCAAGATTTTTCTCTCACTTCTTCTTAACTTTTAAAATTAATAATTTTAGGGAAATAATAGATTAAATTTTATCTAAAACATCAAATGGAGAAGACGATTTTTCTTTCTTCTTTTCCTTATATTCTTCTTCGCTCATGAAAATAACTGTATCAGTGCTTTCTGGTAGTTTTTCACCTTTAAAAACGATCTTGCTTGGGAAGAAGGCTATTATTAATGAATAGATATAATAATCTAAATCAATATAGTTACCAGTGAAGGTTTCAAAATCGCTGTAATATTCTTCATTAGATAAAGCGAAAGATATATTATCTTTAATGTGTAAAGGTAAATCACCTTCATTATTGGTATAACTTGATATAGCGGTTAATTTAACATCTAAATCAAAATTTACCTCAATAAAATCATCATATTTTTTGGCATATATTTTAGCGAGGCATTTATCAATGGTTTTAAGTTGACTTAAAGGATAAAAGACATCACTAAAAGAGATTTCTTCTGTAGCAGAAAACTCATTATTTTTGTCAAAAGAATATAAATATAATTTCATTAGCTTCTAAGTTCAGCGTGATAGGATTTGAATAATTCAAATTTAATCTTTTCTTCAGCTTCGTTAACTTCTTTATCACTTAATGTGTGTTCAAAAGATAGATAAGAGATTTTAATTGCTAAAGATTTCTTATTTTCTCCTAAAGAAGCACCTTCATAAACGTCAAAGACGTTAGCATCATTAACAATGCCTTTTCCCGACATCTTAATTGTGCGGATAATTTCATCACTATTGATAGATTTATCAACCACTAAAGCTAAGTCATGGGTGACAACTGGGAATTTAGAAATTGGAGACATTTTAATTAATGAAACTTTCGCGGTAAATAAAGAGGCTAAATCAATTTCTAATATAATTACTGGAGATTTGCCGAGATTAAACATGTTGTAAACACTAGGATGAATTTCACCAAATCTACCAATTAAAGTGTTTTGGAAGATGATATCTGCACTCTTACCTGGATGTAATTCATTTTTAGGATCACTGCATTTCACAAATTTGAAACGAGATTTATCAATACCTAATGAGGCAAACATGCCTTCCACTAAACCTTTCATATGATAGAAAGAATATGGAGTTACATTAAGTAAACCTTGTCTTAAGTCATTACCCACTAAGACAATGGCAATATGGGTATGTTCGCTTTTCTTGTCATAGACATTAGAAAGTTCAAAAAGTGATAAATCTTTATTTTGTCTTGAGACATTATATTCTGCAGTTTTAAGTAAGCTATATAAAATATGACTTCTAAATACTTCATGTTCATCAGTTAAAGGATTTAAGACGACATATTTTTCTTCATTTCCTAAGAAATTGAACTTATCAACTTCATTCTTCTTTAATAAAGAATAAGTTAAACATTCGTCTAATCCTTGGGAAAGTAAATAATTTCTTAATACGAGTTCTTTATTTTGTTTATCACTTAAAGCACCTAAAGTGACATCAAATGTTGGTAATTTAACTTCAACATTTTCAAAGCCAAGCACTCTAATGACTTCTTCTGAAAGATCAGCTTCACCATCAACATCTAAACGGAATTGAGGAACAATAACACTTAAATTTTCATCATCAGAAGATCTAACTAAGAAATTAAGTCTAGATAAGACATCGGAAATTTGATCAAAAGAGAAGTGAGTTCCTAATCTCTTATTAATATAAATAACTGATGTAGTGATTGTTTTTTCTTCATAAGATTCTTTTAAGTAAGAAACAATATCACTAGATTTATCAGCGTCACATAATTCCATAACAAGTTTAGCGGCAAAATTTAGGACTTCACTATATTGGAAATGGTTTGTGCCTTTAACAAATCTAGAAGAAGATTCACTTGCTAAACCAAGTCTAGAAGATGTGTGACGAATGGTTGTGCCGTTAAATGATGCAGCTTCAATATAAATATTTTTTGTATTGTCATCAACTGCACATTCTTTAGAGCCCATTACACCACCTAAACACATAGGTTTATCATTACTTGTAATAACAATATCTCCTGGGATTACTTCGTAAGTCTTTTCATCAAGCGCGATGAATTGACCAGAATAATTATCTTTTACAGTGAGTTCTTTACTTGGCAACTTATCTTCATCATACATATGAAGTGGTTGACCAGTTAAAAGCATAACAAAGTTACCAATATCCACAATATTGTTAATACTTCTAACACCCATACTCATTAAGTAACTTGATAACCATTTTGGGGATGGTTTGATTTTAATATTTCTCAATTCCTTAATGGCGAATTGATTACATTTATCGGTTAGAGAATTAACTTTCACATTAGTGTTGAAGTTCACTACTGGAGTAAATGTTGGGATATCAACTTTTCTATTTAACAACGCACCAACTTCTCTAGCGACATTAAAAATAGATAATAAATCTGGACGATTTGCTAAAACTTTTAAGTTTAATGTCACATCATCAAGTCCTAAATAACCTAAAACATCTTCATTACCAACAGGAGCGTCTAAAGGTAATTCCTCAATACCATTAATTTGGTATTCAGTTAAGTATTTATTATTGACTCCAAGTTCTCTTAAAGAACAACACATTCCACAGGAATCCACACCACGGATAACACTGTGTTTGATTTCACCATCAGGAAGTTTTGCCCCCTCCATAGCGACAATGACTTTTAATCCTTTTCTTGCATTAGGAGCACCACAAACAATTTGTTTGACTCCATATACATCACCAAGATTGACATTTAATACATGTAAATGGTCACTATTTGGATGAGCTTCACAAGAAATAACTTCACCAATAATTAAATTAGTGCCACTAGCGACTTTAATAATTTCTTCTACTTCCACACCAGAAAAGGTAAGTTTATCAGCGACTTCTTCTACTGTAATACCGCTTAGATCAACATAATTAGCTAAACATTTAATTGAAACTAACATATTCTTACCTCCTATTAAGCTTTCTTTTTGAATTGATGTAAGAATCTTACATCGTTGCTATATAATTTACGAACATCATCAATGCCATATCTAAGCATTGCAGTTCTTTCTACACCAATACCAAAGGCAAAACCACTATAAACTTTTGGATCATATCCATTCATTTCTAAGACATGTGGGTTTACCATTCCACCGCCTAAAATTTCAATATAGCCTGTGCCTTTACAAATTGGGCAACCTTTACCTCCACAGTTTGCGCAGCTAATATCAACTTCAACGCTTGGTTCAGTAAATGGGAAGAAACTACTTCTAAATCTAATTTCACGTTTTTCACCAAACATCTTTTTAGCGAATAACTCTAAAACTGCTTTTAAGTTACCGATATTAATATCTTTATCAATAACTAAACCTTCAATTTGAGCGAATTGATGTGAGTGTGTAGCGTCATCATCATCTCTACGATATGTTTTTCCAGGACAAATCATTTTTAAAGGTTGGCCATGAGCTTCTTCCATAGAATGGGCTTGAACTGGAGAAGTATGTGTTCTTAATAAAGTTTCATTATCAATATACAAAGTATCTTGCATATCTCTAGCAGGATGGTCTTTAGGAATATTTAAAAGTTCAAAGTTATATAAATCAGTTTCAATTTCTGGACCTTCTTTAACTAAAAAGCCCATACCAAGGAAAATAGATGTGATTTCATCAATAATCACTCTAAAAGGATTCTTACCACCAATTTGGTTAGCAATACCTGGAAGAGAGATATCAATAGTTTCCTTCTCTAACTTCTTTGCGAGTTCTTTTTCTTCTACTTCCTTAACTTTAGCGTTTAAATCTTCTGTAATGGAGTTTCTTACTTGATT
The DNA here is from genome assembly GCA_045601085.1 of Bacilli bacterium. Lineage (GTDB taxonomy): Bacteria > Bacillota_I > Bacilli_A > RFN20 > CAG-826 > JAZRZD01. The sequence goes on from JAZRZD010000015.1 coordinate 17,518, forward strand.
GAGCTTTGCTCCCATTTCTTTTCTTTCTTCTGGGGACATTCCTCCAAGTAGGGACATCATTGAGTTAAGTTCTGATTTCTTCGCTAAATATTTGTTTCTAACTTCCACTAATGATTCAGTGGTGTTGGCGTTAGAAATGTCATCTTTAGCATTTTTTAACAATTTTTCTAATTCCATAAAAATCACCTTTTCTAAAATAATATACCACAAAACATTTCTATG
>JAZRZD010000016.1:0-85293 GCA_045601085.1 Bacilli bacterium
CCATCCCCACGTTCCCGTAGGGATACCTTGTTACGACTTAACCCCAATCACCAGTCCTACCTTAGGCGTCTCCCTCCTTACGGTTAGGATAACGACTTCGAGTATTACCAGCTCTCATGGTTTGACGGGCGGTGTGTACAAACCCCGGGAACGTATTCACCGCGACATGGCTGATTCGCGATTACTAGCAATTCCAGCTTCATGAAGTCGAGTTGCAGACTTCAATCCGAACTGAGACCGGCTTTCTGAGATTTGCTTCCCCTCGCGAGGTTGCTGCTCTTTGTACCGGCCATTGTAGCACGTGTGTCGCCCAGGACATAAAGGGCATGATGATTTGACGTCATCCCCACCTTCCTCCTACTTGCGTAGGCAGTATCCTTAGAGTTCTCAACTAAATGTTAGTAACTAAGGACGAGGGTTGCGCTCGTTGCAGGACTTAACCTAACATCTCACGACACGAGCTGACGACAACCATGCACCACCTGTATTTATAGTCTCCTCATATCTCTATGAGGGTAGTAATCATATGTCAAGCCCTGGTAAGGTTCTTCGCGTAGCGTCGAATTAAACCACATGCTCCACTGCTTGTGCGGGGTCCCGTCAATTCCTTTAAGTTTCAATCTTGCGATCGTACTCCCCAGGCGGAGAACTTAATGCGTTAGCTACAACACTGCCTCTCGGCAATATTTAGTTCTCATCGTTTACGGCGTGGACTACTAGGGTATCTAATCCTATTTGCTACCCACGCTTTCGTGACTGAGCGTCAGTTTCGAGCTAGTAAACCGCCTTCGCCACTGGTGTTCCTCCATATATCTATGCATTTCACCGCTACACATGGAATTCCGTTTACCTCTCTCGTACTCTAGCTTGATAGTTTCTAAAGCTGTATGGGGGTGAGCCCCCCGCTTTCACTCCAGACTTGTCATGCCGCCTGCTCACTCTTTACGCCCAATAATTCCGGATAACGCTTGCCACCTACGTATTACCGCGGCTGCTGGCACGTAGTTAGCCGTGGCTTATTCAATCGGTACCGTCAAACCCACTTCATTTCCTCAGCGGATCATTCTTCCCGAATAAAAGAACTTTACAACCCATAGGGCCGTCATCATTCACGCGGCGTTGCTCGGTCAGGGTTTCCCCCATTGCCGAAAACTCCTTACTGCTGCCTCCCGTAGGAGTTTGGACCGTGTCTCAGTTCCAATGTGGCCGATCACCCTCTCAGGTCGGCTACGCATCCTCGTCTTGGTGGGCTGTTATCTCACCAACTAACTAATGCGCCGCAGGTCCATCTTTTAGTGACCCTTTAAAGGGGCCTTTCAAACATCTGAGATGCCTCAAATGTTGTTATCCGGTATTAGCCAAAGTTTCCTCTGGGTATCCCAAGCTAAAAGGCAGGTTACCTACGTGTTACTCACCCGTTCGCCACTAGGGTGCAAGCACCCTCGTTCGACTTGCATGTATTAGGCACGCCGCCAGCGTTCATCCTGAGCCAGGATCAAACTCTCAATGTTTGTATTCTAGTTCAAAATAATTATCTGGTTTTGTTAATAAATAAAAAAATTGACGTTAAATTGTTCGTACATCTATTCAGTTTTCAAAGATCAGTTGCACACCATATTACTATGTAATAGGTATCGGTCGCTTAAACCGTGTGCTTGTATATAATAACACTAATCATAAAATTGTGTCAAATTTTTTTTAAAAAATATTTATATCACTATTTTTGTTTGATTATATCGAACTTTTTTAGTGATTTTTGCCTGTTTTTGATCAATATTTATTAAATTTTTTTACAAAAATAAAAGGGGCATATCTCTACGCCCCCGTATGTATATTAATAAATAGGATGTATTAATGACGTGATGACATGATAATAAACCAAAGTACTCTAATAAAGATTTGGATGAAATCTATATATAAAGTAACTGCGCAGTATAAAGAGAGGTTATTATTATCTGCTCCTAGTTCTACGATTTGGTTAATTCTCCAAATGTCAAATAACGTAATTAACATCATGGCTGCAAAGGATACAACCATATAAATAGCGCATACTTCAAATGCTAATCCTGGGATAAATAAGCAGAAGATCCATGAAAATAGAATCATTAATCCTGCTCCACCAAGAAGGAAAGAAGCAATTAAAGCAATGATATTTAAATTAATCTTGCGGCAAAGGAAAGCACAAAATGCCATTAATCCGAATATTAATGCAGTAATTCCAAATGCTCCACCAAGAACTTGCCATGGTAAATAAATTGAAAATGAACTTAATAATAAGCCGTTTGAAATAGCATATAAAAGTGTTGCTCCAAATGCAGATTTACCTTTCTTTAAGAAGGCAAATTGCATAACAAAAGACATAACAATAGATAAGATAGCACTGCTAAAAGTAATAATAAGCATTGCATTAGCTCTTTCTATTTCATCTACAATTAAATTTTCAAGAAGAGCACCAGTACCACAGCAAATGCCTGCGCTGATAGCTAAAAGAAGTAACATAAAACCAAATACTTTAGCGTAACTAAGTACTTTACCACTGGTATTTGTCTTATATGCTCCGTAATCGTTTCTAGTGTAGGCCATTATTTGCTCCTTAGATAATGTTGTTTAATAATTCTTTGTAAGAATCAATCTTTAAGGATGCTCCACCAACTAAAGCACCATCAACATTTGGACATGATAAATATTCTTTAATGTTGTTTGGTTTAACACTTCCGCCGTAGAGAATTCTAATTTTGTTAGCACTCTTGCCAACGCATTTCTTTAAAGTCTTACGAATGAACTTACAAACATCTTCAGCGATTTCGCTTGAAGCATTTTTGCCAGTTCCGATAGACCAAACTGGTTCATAGGCAACGACAAAGTCTTTTGCGGCTTCTTCAGAAATGCCTTCGAATCCTTTAATAATTTGATCTTCAACGACTTTTTTGGTTTCGCCAGCTTCAAATTGGTCTAATGTTTCACCAACACAGTAGATTGGTTTCATACCATTAGCCACTAAAGCTTTCATTTTAGCGTTACATTTTTCGCTTGTTTCATTATCATAGGCTCTTCTTTCAGAGTGACCTAAAATAACCCAATCAATTTTGAATTCTTTAAGCATTGGGATTGAAACTTCACCAGTAAATGCGCCTGATTCATTAAAATGAACGTTTTGTGATGCAATAATCATCTTTTTGCTAGCAAATTTCTTTGCAGTAGCTAAAGACATATAAGTTGGGGCAATACCTAAATCGATATGATTTTTCTTGGCTAAATCAACAAGTGGTTTTGCTTCAATAACAAAATCCTTTGTTTCTGAAGCTAACTTGTTCATTTTCCAGTTGCCCATTAAAAATTTTCTTCTCATGTTAATTCCTCTTTTTTATAAATAATTATGGTTGTGGTTCAAATTTAAAAAACGTTATAACAGCATCTCCACGAACATCAAAAATTTTAAAAGTTGCTTTAACATTGTATTCAACTTCCTGATAATCTTTGATGGAAATATTATCAAATGATGATATAGCTTGTTCTTGAGACCCAATAATACATGGATAGCTGTATGTTAATGTAACAGTGGCTTCTTCATTAACTTTAATCTTAGTTGGCCCAGTAACAGTAGGTTGTATTGTTGCCATTGGATCTGCATCAGAAAATTGATAAACAATATTATATTCTTTTGCATCTCCTCCGTTACCACTACACGAGGCGAGAAATATAGATGCCGCTATTAAACTTAAACTAATCAATTTATTCATGTTTACTTAATAATATCAATGCCTGGTAAATGACCATCATTTTCGATCATTTCAAGTGAAGCACCACCACCGGTTGAGACGTGTGAGAAGTCTTTCACATAACCAAATTGTTTAATAGCAGCAGCACTATCACCACCACCACAAACTGTAAAGGCATTTGGAATTGCTTTGATAGCTTCACAAACAGCTAAAGTACCTGCTTGATAAGCATCTTGTTCGAATACACCCATTGGGCCATTCCAGAAAACCATTTTTGCTTTAGCAATTTCGCTAGCAAATAATTTACGGGTTTCAGGACCAATATCTAAACCTTGGAAACCATCTGGAGTTTCACTGACTTTACCAGTTTTAACTTCGGTTGGGTTTTCAAAAGCATTAGCAATCACGCTATCAACTGGTAAAACAATCTTACCTTTTGCTTCATTTAAGCAGTTTTTAGCGTAATCTAAGTATTCATCTTCGACTGGAGAATCACCAGTTGGGTAGCCCATAGCTTTAAAGAATGTATAAGCCATAGCGCCACCAATAATGATTTTGTCACATTTCTTTAATAAAGAATCGATAACTTTAATCTTACTAGAAACCTTTAAGCCACCTAAAATAGCGACATATGGTCTATCTGCGTCAGAAATAGAAACACATCTTGTTAAGTTAGAGACTTCTTTTTCTACTAAATAACCTAAAGCAACTTGTTTTCCTTCAGCTTTTAAGATTTCAGGAATGCCATAGGTTGAAGAGTGAGCTCTATGAGCGCTACCAAAAGCGTCCATAACATATGCATCAGCGAAACTTGCCCAGATTTTGGAAAGTTCTGGATCGTTCTTTTCTTCGCCTTTTTCATATCTTGTATTTTGCATTAATAAGACTTCACCGTCTTTTAAGGCTTTAACAGCGTTTGTAAGTTCGTCACCTCTAGTAACAGGAACGAAAACAACGTTTTGATTTAATAATTCACCTAAACGTTTTGCAACAGGAGCCATATTGTTCTTAGCTTTTTGTTCTTCAATGACTTCTGGAGCTTCTTTGTGTTTGATTTTTCCTAAGTGGCTCATTAAAACAACATGAGCACCTTTAGAAATTAATTCTTTGATGGTTGGTAAAGCTGCAACGATACGATTATCATCACGGATTTCGCCACCTTTTAAAGGAACGTTGAAGTCTACTCTAACAACAACACACTTTCCTTTAATATCTTTTAATTGATTGACAGTTAGCATATTTTTCCTCCATAACTGGCTTTTAAATAAATAGCGCCCACATTCATGGGCGCCATTAATTGGGGTAAAAGCTACCCTAAATTGATATAAGTTAATTATTTAACTTCTGCAAAGTATTTAATGGTTCTGACCATTTGGCTTGTGTAGGAGTTTTCGTTATCGTACCAAGAAACGACTTGGACTTGATATAAACCTTTGCCTAATGGAGTAACCATTGTTTGAGTTGCATCGAATAATGAACCAAATCTCATACCGATGACATCGCCAGAGACGATTGGTTCTTCAGTGTAACCGAAGGATTCATTATGGTGAGCAGCCTTTTTCATAGCTTCATTAATTGCGGCTGGAGTAACTTCTTTTCTTGTTTTGATAACAGCGACAAGAATTGTTGTTGAACCAGTGCAAACTGGAACTCTTTGTGCACTACCGATTAATTTACCATTTAATTCTGGAATAACTAAGCCAATAGCTTTAGCAGCACCTGTGGAGTTTGGAACAATGTTGCAAGCAGCAGCACGTGCTCTTCTTAAGTCACCTTTTCTATGTGGACCATCGAGGACCATTTGATCACCTGTGTAAGCGTGAACTGTGGTCATGATACCACTTTGAATTGGAGCAAACTTATTTAAAGTAGCGGCCATAGGAGCTAAACAGTTGGTTGTACAGCTAGCAGCTGAGATAACTTGATCAGAAGCATCTAAGCTCTTGTGGTTAACATTGAAAACGATTGTTTTGAGGTCGTTTCCTGCAGGAGCAGAAATAACAACTTTCTTAGCACCAGCTTTAATGTGAGCTTCTGCTTTTGCTTTAGAAGTATAGAAACCTGTACATTCTAAGACAACATCAACACCTAAATTTCCCCATGGGAGATTTTCGGCTTTTGGTTCTGCAAAGATGGTAATTTCTTTGCCATCAACTGTAATGGAACCTGGGGTAACGACTTTTGCGTCTTTACCTTCGCCTTCTAAGACTGGTTCTTTACTTGAAACGGTGTGTTTTCCTTCACCGAATACGCCACAATATCCACCTTGAGCAGAATCATACTTCAAGAGGTTGGCTAACATTTTTGGGCTGGTTAAATCGTTAATAGCGACGACTTCATAACCTTTAGCACCAAACATTTGACGGAATGCAAGACGACCAATACGTCCGAATCCATTAATTGCAACTTTAACTGACATATATAAATGCCTCCTTCTTTTTTATTGCGATAACATTATAAAAAATTTATTTTTATATGTAAATAAAAACAACAAAAAAGTTCTTATAAACATCAAAAAAGGCGTTTATGTAGGTTTATAAGTAAGAAAAAAGGGCCTTAAAAACCCTTTAAACCCATTTTTCTAATATTTTTTGTTTCTTAGATTTTATTGTTGTTTCTTATAGTTAAATGCGAGCATTGTAATGTCATCAAATTGATCAGCGTTACCAATAAATTCTTTTAACTTATCTTTAACAAATGATACTAATTCTTGAGCATTTCTACTATTTGCAGAATTTAAGACTTCAAGTAATTTATCTTCTTTAAACGACTCACCAGCTTCATTTAATGCATCAGTGACACCATCGGTATATAAGAAGACAGTATCTCCTGGTAATAATTTAATATTTTCTTTCTTAAAGTTAGCACCATCGAAGCATGCAAGGACAATGTTCTTTTCGCCACGATAGAATTCAAATTCACCATTTTCATGGGCAATAAGTGGAGGGTTATGACCAGCGTTTACTAATTCCATATCTCCAGTAGAAAGATCAACGCTACCTTCCCAGGCAGTTACAAACATGTTTCTACCATTACCTTCACATAATACTTTGTTAACTGTGGTGAATACATCATCTAAAGAGTTATCGTTTTCAGTAACTGCTTGAAGTTCAGTTTTTGCCCTCATCATAAATAATGATGCAGGTATACCTTTATCTGAAACATCAGCCACAATAAAGACGCATTTACCTGATGCAGTTGAATAATAATCATAGAAGTCACCACCGACTTCTTTTGCAGGTTTTGTTAATGCAAAAATCTCATAATTTTCATTATTTGGGAATGTTGTAGGTAAGACAGAAAGCTGAATATTTCTTGCATATTCTAGCTCTTGATCAATTCTAGTAGAGGCTTCTGCAATATAAGTTTTTAATGTATCTACAGTTTGATTAATACCATTTGCTAATTCATTAAATTCAATTGTAGAAGTGATAGAAACTTTTTCTTCTAAATCTCCATTAGTAATCTTTTCTAATGATTTATTAATATGATCCATTTTCTCTACAATTAAATATTTAATATTAAGGAAAATGATAATAAATAACAAACCAAACCCAATGATTAAGATGTAACAAATAGAATATATAGCGATATCTCTATTTTGGTATGCTTCTTGTGAGGAAATGAAGTGTAAAGAAATAAGACCTTCTTCGCTTTCATAAAAACATAGTTGTTCTTCTGGGTCTTGATTAACTTTAAGATTCATCGAAAATAATGAATTTTCAGCATAGTTTTTCACTGTTTTTAATTTTTCTTCATTAAATGTAGGCACTAAAATATCAGTGCAAGATAACACTGTATTTGTAGATTCATCAATAAATAAAGCAACAGAACTTGTGCTTATCATTCTACCTAATGAAACCTTTGAGATATTGTTAACTACTACTGAATGACATCTTTGTTCACTGACACCTGCAATAATGATTTTGTTACCATCTTTATATGAGGCATATCTAACTGGAGAATCATCGACTCTGTCTTTTGAATCACTTTTGCCATAACTATCCATACTAGTAATTTCACTACCAATAAAGAAAGACATATAGTCAAGTCTAGGTGTTGTGATGTGAGAAACAATATTTCCAATCATTGATGTTTCAGTTGAATCATATATATGACGTGAGGAATCGATACAATAAATTTCCTCAAGATTGTATTTAGTTTTGGTCTCAGAAACACTAAGGCCATCATCAATATCATGGAATGCCCTTCTTACTATACCTGTATCTTGTGATAGTAAGTCAGAACGTATTTCCTCTACTAAATTGCTAGTCATTTCATTTGTAGCACTAGATAATTCATTTGTGTTATTGATGTTACACATTTGAGATTGCAAATTAAATGTTACACCAACACTGATAAGAAGCATTGCGACTGTGGCAATTGCTAGAAGTTGTTGAATACGATCAGAAACATGAAATAGACGATGTACGTCAATGATTTTTTGTTTTTGATGAATACGGTTTACAACATATACACACATAGACGCAAACATAACTGCGAAGGAGTTAGCTAATATCATAGGGACAGAAGCCACTCTTAAAATTCTTAAGTCATTTACTGGATCACTCATATTAGACAAATAGACTAATAAAAGATGGAAAACCTCAACAATTGCAGCGAAAACGAAGGAAATAATAAATCCTGGACGTTTCTTATCGAACACAAAATGTCTTACAAATGCAGCGAAAAATCCTGAGCAGCATGTTGCCACACTACAAGCAATTCTTGTGAAAGAGCCATTAGCTAACCAATAAACAGCAAACCATCTTTCTATTCCACCAATAAGGCCAGCAATAATTCCAGCAGGACCACCTAAAAATAATCCTGCAATAAGAGGTGCGGCATCTCTAGCGTTAACAACAGCGCCATACGTAGCAGTGCCAATAGTAACACCGCATTCTGTACCTAAAATAGCAATTCCACCAAAAATAACACCAATAATTACTTCTCTAAGTATTGGATGTACATGCTTTTTAATGTTGGTTTTAAGTTCTAAAATATAGATTCCAACACATATAGCAACTGGAAGCAAAGCTTCAAGTGATAAGAATAAAAATCCCATGTTTATATTATAAATATCTTTCCTTAATCATTACATTAAATTTATTTTAATCCATCTGCAATTACATGAATCTTACGGAAAATATGGTTAATTGCGCTTTTTCCAATAGTAACATCCATCTTTTTAGATAAAAGTAATGCTAATTCATCAAAAGATGCGCTTTCGTTTTCTAATCTTAATTTGGCTAATTCAATAGCTTTTTTATTCTTTAATACATCTAAGCCCACTTTAGATTTAATTAATTTAATATCTTCAATTTGACGATTAGCAGAACTTAAAGTCCTAGACATATTTGCCATATCTAAATTTGCTAAACGATTAGCACTATTAACGAAATCTCTATCAACTCTAATATTTTCAAATTCCATACAACTATTAGCAGCACCAATCATGATTAAAAAGTCTGCAATTGATGCACTAGCTTTAATATAGATGACGTATTTGTCTCTTCTTTGAGCAACTTTTGGATGAACATCACTATTACGGTATCTGCCCACTACTTTAGCTAACCATTTAGAGTAATTATCATCATTTACAGCAATTTCTAGATGATAATTGCTAGTTTTAGGTGAGTTTATTGAACCACTGGCAAGAAATGCTCCTGCTAAATATCCACTAATTGTGTCATCGTTATAAACAAGTTCACGAGAAATCTTGCCTTCAATAAAAGAAATCTTTAATGTGTCTAATAATTCATCAGCGTTATTAATTTCAATATGATAACTAGTTTTAGATTTCTTACCCTTTGAATAAGATAATTTAACATCGCATTTAAATAATTCATTAATTAAACTATAGATAAATTTAGCGATCTTCCCATTTTCACTTTTAAGAGTGACTTTATATTTGTTATTACCTAATGACAAAGTGCCATTAATCTTAATAAACGCTGACAAAAGTGCCTTTTTTCTAACTAAAGAAGTGTATTCGTTAGAAACTAGTTCTTCTTTAACGAATTGTGAAAAAGATATATTATTTTCCATTTTTATTGATAGATGGGCAATCTCTATGGATTGCTAAAGTATTGTATTTATCTTTATAATGGTCTGCTAAATAGTTAGCAACGAATGTAGAACGATGATGGCCACCACTACAAGCGACACCAATATTATAATTAGCGCGGTCTTTAATTAATAATTTAGGAAGATAGAAATCTAAGTAAGAAATAATATGATTAATTGTTTCCATCGTTACTGGAAAAGAAAGCATATAATCTATTACTTTTTGATCTGCTCCGTTAAGTTGTTTTAATTCCTCAACCCAAAATGGATTAGGAATAATTCTTACATCAAAAGAAGTATCTAAACCTTTAGGTACGCCATTTTTAATGCCATAAGAGATGAAAGTTATTGTAGGATTGTCAGTTTTTTCACTTAAAATGTGATACAAATTGTTTCTTAAATCTTTAACTTCCATATTGCTTGTATCTAATAAACAATCAGTATCGTCTATAATTGCATCAACACTTTTTAAGTCTAAATCAATAGCTTGCTCTAAGGTTAACTTTGAACCAATAGTTCTTGGATGAGTGTGACGAGTTAACGCAAAACGTTTTAATAAAACTTCTTTTGTCGCACTTAAAACGAATAAAGAAACATGGAAATCACTATTTTGGACTGCTGTTTCTTTAACAGTTTTAGCCTCCTCTATTGAAGTAATTAATAAAACATTGTTAATCTTTTTTTCTTTATTTAATTCTTCAAGTAAGTTTTTAATTAATGCAGAAGGTACATTTTCAATAATGAAATAACCTAACTCTTCAAAAACATATCTTGAAGTAGATAGGCCTGCACCATTAGTAGAACTTAAAATAATTAATTTTTTCATTTGTCGCCTTTAATACGTTTAACCACTTCTTTAGCGGCTACTTTGCCATCAAATTCAGATAAATAAATTTGTTTAATTTCTCTTGGAGTAATATCGCCACAGGCGAATAAATTAGAACATTTAGTTTCTCTATTAGCGTCAATAGGAACACTATTCCATTCATCTTTAACTCCATCAATTGCGATATATTGAGTGTTAGGAATTTGTCCAACAAGTGGGAAAATACCATCAAGTTCTATTACTTTTTCTTCTAAAGTAGTTTTATTTTGAATTCTAATACCAGTAACATGGTCATCTCCTAAAATCTCTAAAGGAATATAAGGAGTTAAAACAGTAACATTACTATTTTCTTTAAGTTCAGTAACAAGTTTATCATTGCCTCTAAATTGGTCACGACGGTGAATTAATGTTAATTCTTTTACAATTTTAGATAAGTATATTGCTTCTTTAAGAGCGGAATTACCGCCACCAATAACAATAACTCTTTTACCTCTAAAGAAATGGCCATCACAAATAGCGCAATAGCTAATGCCATGTCCAAGTAATGTATCTTCTTTTTCTAAACCTATTTTTCTTTCAGTTGTGCCACTACCCATAATGACATATTTAGCTTCATATATTCCTGAAGTTGTATCTAAAAAGAATATATCTCCCTCTTTTGTTAACTTATTAACTGTAGAAGAAATCATTTCAATATTGTTATCAACCACTCTTTTATATAACGCCATAGCAAGATCTGGGCCAGGAATCTTTGTAAAACCTGGATAATTATCTACTCTAGGAGCAATATTTACCTTTCCTCCTGGAGCACCACCTTCAATAATTGCGAAGTTAATGCCCGCTTCTTTAAGTACCAATGAAGCCCCAATACCAGCAGGACCACAACCAATAATTAATACATCATATTTATTCATGTTTATTTTCCTTTGCGTGAGAAATGATTTTAGGAAGAGGAAGTGCTAGTAAGAAATAGCAAGACACTCCTACAACTAAACAAACAACACCAATGTTATATGCATTTAGCGAGATTGTTTGAACAAAACTATTATTTATCATTAAAAGAGCACCAATGATAGTTAATGCTGTAGCGACTACAAAAATTGAAGATCCACCAATAAGATTACTCACAAAATTAGTGTGTCTAACTAAACCGTTTTTTTTGTTAATGAAGTGTCTAATAATATGGTTTCCAACAATTAAGATAATTCCAGCAGCAACAAATATAATTGACCAGAACCAACTCCAATAACCATCATTACCCATGTTATAGGCAGGATCTCTAATAGGTTCCATAAATACTCTAGTAAAGCCATACCAAATTAAATAACCGATTGCGGCATCACCAGGTTCTGTATATTTTTTTAAGCAATTTCCAAATAAATGAGCTAAAACAAAATAACCTAAAGTATTAGTTAGTCCTTCAATATAAAATAACGGAGCGTGCATCATTCCAGAAGCAGTCATCGCACCATTATTAGAGAAATGCATATTATTAAATATTATTTTTGGTAACCATGTCCAATATGTATCAGGCACTAAACCACCATAAACTTCACAGTTGAAGAAGTTTCCCCATCTACCAATAGCTTGAGCAAGAAGGATTGAAGGAACAGCAATATCTAAAGCAACAAAGATACTATAACCTTTGTTTCTCCACATAAACCATAAAACACCAACGACAATACCGCCAATTGCGCCACCAAGAATAGTTAATCCACCTTCCCAGATAGCAAATACTTTCCAAAATGGTTGACCAGCAAATTCTAAGCCCCAGTTACCAATAACATAGGCAATACGTGCGCCTATGATACCAGCAGGGAATGCAATTAAAAATGTGGATTCAAATAAGCCATGTTTGCCGTATTGAACATACATTTTATGATCACATAAGAAATAGACAAATATTGCTCCAGAAAGAATACATATTGCGTAAAATGCGATATTACCACCTGTATTACCTGGATAAACTAAACCAATAGAGAAATCAATTGCTTTAGCAAGTGGTTTTAATAAATTTAAATAATCAGCATATCCATTAGTGAGGAAGAAAAAGAAAGTAATCAATAATGGAATGGACACCATTAATGTAATAAAAAGAATCTTATCTAACTTTGCAGATAAACCCTTTTTATAGTAATGGACAATAAATGAAATAAAGAAAGCATAAATAGATACACCTAAACCAAGTCCACCACTAATAGTCCAAAACCAATCAATTGGAGTAACTGGATGGTTGTGCCACAAATGGATAGAAATAAATACTAATAAGAAACTAACAGTAAAAACCCCACCAAAAATGAGATATTTTTTCATTTTAATGTTTTCATCAGTTTGGATTGGGCTTTTTGCATAATTAACCGCATCATAAATGGCATAGCCGAAAGAGCCCACTACACCTAGGATAGAAACAATAAATAATATTAGACCAAATGTTTCCACTATTCGTATCTCCCGTTTTTAAGTATATCTTTAAGATACTGGCCAGTATAGCTCTTGTCAACTTTAGCCACGTCTTCTGGTGTGCCTTTGGCAACTACCATACCGCCTTTATCGCCACCTTCAGGTCCAATATCAATGATATAATCTGCTACTTTAATAACATCTAAGTTATGCTCAATAACAACAACTGTATCACCATGATCTACAATTCTATTTAATACAGTTAATAATCTAGAAACATCGTCATCATGAAGACCTGTTGTAGGTTCATCTAAAATATATAAGGTTTTTCCAGTAGGTTTTTTTTGTAATTCATTAGCAAGTTTAATTCTTTGTGCTTCACCACCAGAAAGAGTGGTAGCTTGTTGACCTAATTTGATATAACCAAGTCCAACATCATACAAAACTTGAATATGTTTTAAGATTTTTGGTCTGTTAGCGAAGAAACTTAATGCTTCTTCCACAGTCATTTCTAATACATCATAGATATTTTTGCCTTTATAAGTGACCGCTAAAGTTTCTTCGTTATAACGTTTACCGCCACATTGATCACATTTAACATAAACATCTGGTAAGAAGTTCATTGGAATACGGGTTACACCAGCACCTTCACAGTTTTCACATCTTCCTCCAGGAACATTAAAGGAGAACCTACCTTTATCAAACCCTCTAGCTTTAGCTTCTGGAGTGGAGGCAAATAAATCTCTAATTTCATCAAATAATTTAACATATGTAGCAGGATTACTTCTTGGAGTTCTTCCAATAGGTTCTTGAGTTACATCAATAACCTTATCTAAATATTCAATTCCACTGATGGATTTAATTGGACCAGGGAATGTTTCTACATCTGAGAAATATTTATAAATGTGTTGATATAAAGTTTGATTAACTAAACTAGATTTACCACTACCACTTACACCAGTTACAGCAATAAAGCATCCAAGTGGGAAATCTACATTAATATTCTTTAAATTATTAACACTTGCCCCTTTAATGGAGATAAATTTACCGTTTCCTGGTCTTCTATTTTTAGGAATAGGAATATATTTTCTACCACTTAAATATTGGCCAGTTAAAGATTTTTCGCTTTTTAATAAACCTTCAACATTACCTTGATAGACAACTTCACCACCATGAAGTCCTGCTCTAGGACCAATATCTACAACATAATCAGCGCTAGCAATAGTCTCATCATCATGTTCAACCACAATTAAAGTATTACCTAAATCACGCATCTCTTTCATTGTAGCGATTAATTTTTCGTCATCTTTTTGATGTAAACCAATACTAGGTTCATCTAATACATACAAAACTCCAGTAAGTTTGGAACCAATTTGTGTGGCAAGTCTAATTCTTTGAGCTTCACCACCACTTAATGTCATTGCCATTCTTGCTAAAGTTAAATAATCTAATCCAACATCACATAAAAATTTACTTCTTGCGTGAACTTCAGAAATAATAGAACCTGCAATTTCTAAGTCATTTCCGGTTAATTTATCTTTTAAGCTATTTATCCATGTATTAAGTCTATCAATAGGTAATTGGCAAACTTCATAGATATTTAAGCCATCAATTTTAACTGATAAGGCTTCTTTATTTAATCGGGCACCGTTACAGGATGTACAAACACTATCACGCATAAATTTTTCATAATAATTACGCATCCATTCACTAGTTGTGTCTCTATATAATCTTTGTACTTTCGTTTTAATTCCTTCAATATAGCCATTTCTATTCATGACATTTCCTGAAGAAGATTTAACTTGGTATTTGTGTTCAACTGGAGAACCAATGAATACAATTTGCTTTTGTTTCTCAGTTAAATCCTTAAATGGAACATCTGTTGGGATTTTATATAAAGAGCATAAAAGTAAGAATTCTTGCCATTCAATATTTTGGCTTCCCACCATATGACGGTAATATTCAATTGCCCCATCCTTGATACACATATCTGGATTAGGAACAAGTAAAGCAGGGTCTGCTTCTCTATTAATTCCTAGTCCGTTACAATCAGGACAACAACCTAATGGGGAATTAAAAGAGAATAGTCTTGGTTCAAGTTTACCAACAGAAAAGCCACATATTGGGCATGTATGCTTATCAGAGAGGATTTTTTCTTTTTTTGTTTCGTTATCGTAAATAAGAAGTAAACCGTTAGACCAATCTAAACATGTTTCAATACTAGAATAGATTCTACTTCTATCGTCTTTATTCACTACGATACGGTCTACTACTAAATCAATATCGTGTCTTTTATTTTTATCTAATTCTTTAACATCATCTAATGTTACAAACTCTCCATCTACTCTTAAACGATAAAAACCACTGTGTTGAACTTTATCAAATACATCCTTTTGAGTGCCTTTTTCATGTTTAACAATTGGAGATAATAGTTGTAATTTGCTACCTTCTGGGTAATTTAAAACAATATCAGTCATATTAGTGACACTGAAAGAGATGATAGGTACGTTATGTGTTGGGCAATAAGGAATACCAATACGCGCAAATAAAAGTCTTAAATAATCATATATTTCAGTAACAGTGCCTACAGTACTTCTTGGATTATGTGAAGTTGATTTTTGATCAATCGCAATTGTTGGAGAAAGACCATCAATTCTATCAACATCAGGTTTGTCATAGTTACCAAGGAATTGTCTAGCATAGCTAGAAAGAGATTCCATATATCTTCTTTGACCCTCTGCAAATATTGTTTCAAATGCTAAAGAAGTTTTTCCGCTACCTGAAAGACCAGTAAAAACAATTAAAGAATCTTTAGGTAAAGTAACACTAACATTCTTTAAGTTATTTTCTCTAGCACCAACGACAGTGATATTCTTTTCCATAATTAAAATTATATTATCAAACTTTTATTTTGTTTTCTATTAATAGAAAGATTGGTCAAAAAAAAGAACGATTTCTC
This sequence comes from Bacilli bacterium, assembly GCA_045601085.1. Taxonomy (GTDB): domain Bacteria; phylum Bacillota_I; class Bacilli_A; order RFN20; family CAG-826; genus JAZRZD01. Next base: position 15,971 of record JAZRZD010000016.1, read on the forward strand.
GTTCCTTATTTGTTCCAATTAGCGATTAGAATTTTGTTATATGTATCGATTCCATCAACATAATTCTTAATGGCTTCAGATACATCCTTATTAGCATCAGGGAATTTGTTTTCTACAAATGAACTTCTATCCGCTAATTCGACTTCATCAAATTTAACTGATGTTTTAAGTTCTTCAATTTGTTTTTCATTTAATAAACCCGCTCTTAAGACTGCTCTAATTGCGCTTTTTAAGGATTTATTAATTACTTTTAGTAATTGTTCGTTCTCTTTACGAACTTTAATCTTTTGTTCGGTAATAGAAAGAGTGGATTCAGGAACATAAGTAGAGACTACTTTGCTACCCTCTCTCCATTGGCGATAATAATATGTGTGATTTGCGATTTGTTTGACTGAAATATATCCTCTTGGTAAAGCGGCGATAACTTTTTCAATATCGCGGTATTCACTTAGTGAGGAGAGTAATGTTTCAATTTTTCTTTGATCTTTATTCATAATGCTTAACCTACGATAATTATAGATAACAAATATCATTTAAGCAAGTAAATTAGACACGCTTAAATCCATTATTAATATCCTTATTATTATATAAATATATAAATACTGGGGTTTTGCTATATTTTTAGGCAAGAAAAAAGACCATGATAATCATGGCTTTATTTTCGTTTAATTAAAGATTATAAACCGAATTTTTTAATTCTTTCGAATCTCTTCTCTGCGTATTTTTGAGATTTTGTTAAGAGTTCTTCAGCGTGTTCTGGATTGACAACTGGGAGTTGTGCATATCTAGTTTCTGTCATAACGAAGTCTCTGAATTTGGAGAAGTCTGGTTCTTTACAATCAATTGTTAAGGCTGGTTTGCCTGCTGCTTCATTTCTTGGGTCATAACGGAAGATTGGGAAGTAGCCGCATTCCACTGCTAAACGTTCTTGTCTCATAGAGTTGGCTAAGCCACCCTTTAAGATGCCGTGGTTAGCACATGGTGCATAACAAATGATTAAACTTGGTCCATCATAGGATTCAGCTTCTTTGAATGCTTTAATTGCTGCTAATGGGTTAGCGCCTAAGCTGATTTGAGCAACATAGACATTACCATAGCTCATAGCGATTAATGCTAAGTTCTTCTTAGCAGTCTTTTTACCACTAGCGGTAAATTTAGCGATAGAACCAGTTTGGCTTGATTTAGAAGATTGACCACCAGTATTGGAGTAAACTTCAGTATCAAGAACCATAATGTTAACATCTTCTTCATTAGCGATAACATGATCAAGTCCACCATAACCAATATCGTAGGCCCAACCATCACCACCGATAATCCAAATGGATTTATCTTTTAAGTCTCTTTCATAAGCAAGGACATCTTTAGCGGTTTCGCATTCACTGACTTTGACTAATGAGACTAATTTATCAACGATAGGACCAACAGTCTTACGGTTTTTAATATTAGCGAAATATTCGTCAATAGTAGCTTTAAGTTCATCGCTAGCTTTATCACATTCTTTAACTTGTGAAAGGATTTCAACAATTCTCTTAAGTTTGGCATCAGTAGCAATTCTCATACCATAACCGAATTCGGCGTTGTCTTCGAATAAGGAGTTACTCCAAGCAATACCTTCACCGTTTTTATCAGTACAGAATGGGGTTAATGGGGTAGAACCACTATAGATGGATGAACATCCAGTGGCATTAGCCACTAACATATCTTTACCAAATAATTGAGATAATAATCTGTAATATGGGGTTTCACCACATCCAGCACAAGCACCACTAACTTCCATGTATGGCATTAAGAAGCCAACACCTTTAACGGTATCTTGCATTGGGGCTGGTAATTTATCAGCTTTATAAGAAACGTGTTTATATAAGTAGTTAGCGCCTTCTTCTTGAGCAAATTGAGATTTAGCCTCAACCATTTCAATAGCGTTACCACCATTACCGGTTTTCTTAAATGCTTGGTTAGCCATACATTCAATAGAACATAAGCCACAACCAACACAGTTTTGTGGGGAAACTTGGATTCTATATTGTAATCCTGCTAAGCCTGGACCAACTGCTGGTTTAACGTCATTCTTAACGATTTCAGGAGCGTTTGCTAATTCTTCATCATTTAATAAGAATGGTCTTAATGTAGCGTGTGGACAGACAAATGCACATTGATTACATTGAATACAATATTCTTTATGCCAAAGAGGAACTTTATCAGCAATAGAACGTTTTTCGTTAAATGTAATATCGTTTCTCATTGTGCCATCTAATAATTCATAGTCTAAGAATTTGCTAACTGGGAGGTCATCGCCACCTAAGTTACCAATTTCAGTAACATATGAATCAAAATAATCATCACCTAAGAGTTTTGGAGTGAATTTTGGATCAAGCTTAGCCCAATCTGGGTTAACTTTGACTTCTCTTAAGCCTTGAGTACCTGCATCGATAGCTTTCCAGTTGAGTTCAACAACTTCTTGGCCTTTCTTTGCATAGCTCTTTTCAGCGAATTTCTTCATCCATTTTTGTGCTTCATCATATGGCATGATTTGTTCGTTTAATTTGAAGAAGCTGGCTTGAAGAGTGGTATTTGTATGTCTACCCATACCGATTTCCGCACAGATTTTGTTAGCATCGATTACAAAGAATCTAGCGTTTTTCTTTGCAAGTTGGGCTTTAAATCTATTTGGTAAGTTCTTTTCAAGTTCTTCATCACTCATATCAGTGTTGAGTAAGAAAGTACCACCATCTTTTAAGTTTCTAGCCATATCAAACTTGAATAAATATGTATCAAGTGAGCAGCTAACAAAGTCAGCGTTTTGAACGTAATATGTACTTCTAATTGGGGATTTACCAAATCTTAAGTGAGAACGGGTAACGCCACCAGCTTTTCTTGAGTCATATGCGAAGTAAGCTTGAGCATATTGATGAGTTGCATCACCAATAATCTTAATTGATGATTTGTTAGCGGAAACTGTGCCATCACTACCTAAACCATAGAATAAGCAGGATGTGTAGTCACCTTTAACGTGGAAATTATTATCAACAGGTATTGATAAATGAGTAACATCATCGTTAATGCTAACTGTGAAACCGTGCCATCTCTTATCACTTGCTAAGAAATCAAACACAGCTTTCATATCTTTTGGTTGGGTATCTTTACTTGATAAACCATATCTACCACCGATAACTTCGATGTCTAAGCCTGCTTGTTTAATAACAGAAGCTACATCTAAGTATAATGGTTCACCAGCAGCACCCATTTCTTTAGTTCTATCTAAAACAGCAATTTTCTTAACTGATTTTGGTAAAACATCTAATAAATGCTTTGCGGAGAATGGACGGAATAAATGGACTTTAACAAGACCAATCTTTTCATCCTTTAGTTCATCGATAACTTCAGAGATAGTTTCAGTAACACTACCCATAGCAACGATAACTCTTTCGGCATCTTTAGCACCATAATAGGTAAATGGAGCATAATGTCTGCCAGTTAATTTTTCTGCTTCATTGAAGTATTTTTCGGCAACATCAATAGCGTTTAAATAATGATTATTTTGTGCTTCTCTACCTTGGAAGTAGATATCATCATTTTCAGCACCACCACGGGTAACTGGGTGAGTATGTGGGTTTAAAGCTCTCTTACGGAAGAGTTCAACCTTATCCATTGGTAATAATTCTTTCCAGCATGCATCATCAACGAATTCAACATTTTGGATTTCGTGAGATGTTCTAAATCCATCAAAGAAATGGATAACTGGAACTTGAGCATCAATGGCCACTAAGTGGGCAACGTTAGTTAAATCAGCAACTTCTTGAACACTGTGTGAACAAATCATGACAGCGCCAGCTTGTCTAACAGAATAAATATCTTGGTGATCACCAAAGATAGATAAACTTCTTGTTGCTAATGCTCTAGCGGAAACATGCATTACGATTGGTAAGCATTCGCCAGCCCATTTATAAACATTAGGAATCATTAATAATAAACCTTGGCTAGCAGTGTAAGTGGCTGCTAAAGCACCGGCTTGAGCTGCACCATGGACTGTACCACTAGCGCCGCCTTCTGATTGCATTTCGCTAACTTTTACGATTCCTCCATAAAAGTTCTTTCTTTTTTGTGAAGCATACACATCAACAAGTTCCGCCATTGGGGAAGATGGAGTGATTGGGAAAATACCCGCTACTTCAATGTAGTTATAAGAACCTAAAGCTGCTGCGGTATTTCCGTCAACAGATAACATAGTCTTTTTAACTTCCATATAAAAACCTCCGTATAACAAATATAAGTATAGTTTTATTTGAATATTTATTCAATAAAAGAAAAAGAGAATTTATCTTCTCTTCTTCATTTGTTCAAGTTTAATTAACTTTGCTAGAATCTTTAAATCTTTATCCGTTAATTTCGTGTTTCCGTTAACAAATCCACCGATTGTAAATTTCTTTATGAAGAAATCATTAACAGATTCATATTCTAACACTTCAGTCTGCTTAATCACTTGCTTTGGTTTAACATCTTTGACTGCTTTTGCTTTAGGTTTAATGTATTCCTTCATTTGCTCGGTAATGCTTCTTACATCGAATGTATCATCAAGCTTAGCCATTGGATCAAAATATGAAAGATTGTCTGCAATAATTTCAGGATAAACACCCACTACTTTAGACAATCTTTCAGTGGTAACATATTTAACCTTAATTTTATTAAGAGCGGTTAAGTACTTCTTAATTGAATTTGCACTTGGTTTGTTCATAACACTATTATAACCTTATTTTCTAATAATACGAAACTAGTCATCACTATTAATTTTCTTTAATTTGCCTATTGTTACATCATGAACCTTCTTTTTAAAATCTTTTGGGCTCTTATAATCTTCAATATTTCTTTAAAAAGATATTACAATGAAAAGGGAATAATGCACCAAGATATTCATTATACCGATCTCAGCAACCCTAAAAACCATAATGTTCCCCATATTCATAGGTGGATATACATTAATGGGATATTACAGCCACAACATTGGGAGGATTTTATATGAGAGCAGAATGTATTGAAGCACTTATTAATGAAAGACGCGAAATTGAATTTATCTACCATAATCAGCGCTATTCGATTACTTATTACAACGATGACAGAGAAAAATGTATAAGCGTTTGCGAATATGGCCGAAATCCCATTGATGTAAAAAATGCTTGGGAAGTACTAGAACTCCGAATTGGAAATAAAAAGCTTATAGAGATTTTCTCTTTGCTACCTGATTCAGCATTTGATATTTCTTAATAAGTGAGGCGGACTTTGTTCCGCCTTTTTGTCTTATAAAAAGGGCAAACTTAATTGCCCGAATTTATTATTATTGGTGAACCGAACGCTTCGTAAAGCGAACCGTCTCATAGACACAGTTTATTTTTTTATATTTTGGCAAATTAATAGTTATTTATAATAAATTCTTTAAAACGTGGAAGAGATAATGACAAGTAACCATTTCTTGTACTATTAATAACGCCTTTTTGAATTAATCGATCTCTATAAACAGAATAATTTTTGTTATTAAAACCAGTCTTTTTTAAAATAACACTAGTTTTAGTTTCTTTTTCATCGAACAATGAAACAACTAATTTTCTTTCATTTTCACTTATGGAAGACCAAATTTTGTCATATGCATTTATTTTTAACAACTCATCGTATTTTTCAATAAGAGTTTCATCCAAAGTATTCATTTCAAAAAATAAATGCCCAATTAGCTGATATCCAAATCCATAACCGTTTGTTAATTCCGCAAGTTTATTAGCGAGTTCATCATTAACACCAAAAATATCTCTATACGAATTTCTAATAGAAAACAAATCTAATGATTTAACTAAAATTTTCGGCGCACGATATAAAAAAGTAAGTGATTTATCATTTTGTAACGAATAAACATTTTCATATAAGCCAGTCATGAGTAGAAATACATCATAATTTTTTCTGATATAACTTTGAAAATCATGGGCAAATGCTTTAACGTTTTCATTAGAAACAACCTCATCCAATGATAATAAAACTTTTATATTTTTCTTTTTTAAGTAAGAAAGCATTTTTTCAAGAACTGAACCAACACTAGAGACCGGGTTAGATCCAGAGAGATGCAAAGTAATACCATGAAAAGAAAAATCAAATTCTTTCTTAATGAATAATTTTTTAAGTTTTCCTTTTTCAAATATTTGCGAAGCTATATCCTCTTGAATATTTCTGTGAGGATTAATATCAACAACAATCCAATTGTCTTGTTTCTCAAAATAATTATATTGTTCTGTTAATAAAACGGTTTTACCAACACCTCTAGCTCCGATTAATATAAAGGCCTGACTAGAAGGATTGCGCGATGTGAATTCACGAATTAGTTGAGAATTAATATCTTCTCTACGAATGGTTAATAAAGGTTCTTTTCCAAAAGTTAGAGTAAAAGGATTTTCCATATTTCTGCCTCCTGTTAGTATTTGTTAGTATTTTAAGTTAAATAATTCATTTTGTCAAACGTTAGTATTTGTTAGTATTTTATTGTATGTAAATAAAAAATCGCCAATTATGACGACTTTTTATTCTTATTACGTTCCCTCCACCTTTTAATATAAGGCTTTAAGTCAATTATTATTCCATAAAGAAACATATCAACATAGGGGGTTCGTTTGTAATAACTTTTGGTGATCCCTAAAGGATTCGAACCTTTGACCCAATGATTAAGAGTCATTTGCTCTACCAGCTGAGCTAAGGGACCATTGCTAAAATATTTTAAATAATTAAACCTTTATTTTCAATAACTATTTACAATTTCCTTCTTCTAAAATGAACTCCTTAATGAAGTCATTATCTTTTAGTTTTTTAAGTTCACAACATGTTCCTGAGAAGATAAGTTTTCCTTCATTGATAATCACAATATTGTCAGCGATTTCGAATGCTTCTTTTTGGTTATGAGTCACTAAAACGATGGTAATATTGAGTTCTTTTTGGATCTTTTGGATAAATTCACCCGCTTCTTTTCTATTTTTCATATCAAGAGCGGAGAATGGTTCATCAAGTAATAAAAGTTCAGGAGATTTGATTAACGCGCGAGCGATAGCAACTCTTTGCATTTCTCCGCCACTCAGTTCATCACTTTTTCTATCTAATAAGTTAGAAATATTTAATAAGCTACTGATTTCTAATAATTTCTTTTCTTTATCTTCTTTTGAAACATTTTTAGATAAAGGAAAAAGAATATTATCTTTAACAGTTAAATAAGGATATAACGCGTATGATTGGAAGACAAAACCAATATTTCTTAAGTTAGGTTTTTTCTTATTTACATTAATATCATCAAAATATACATTTCCACCGCTATAAGAGGTTAATCCTGCAATCACATTAAGCAAAGTGCTTTTTCCGCTTCCAGAAGGGCCTATAATTGCAGTAATTGCGTTATTAGGAATCTCTAAAGAGAAATTATCAAGTGCTTTAATGACAGTTTTCTTCTTTGTGTATAATTTATCAATGTTTTCTAACTTGATTTTCATAAATATATTCTAACATTTCTATTATAAAAGAAAACCCGCCCAAGAGGACGGGTTAACTTTGTTGTTATGTTAATGTAATTATTTAATAATTTCGTTAACAGTACCAGCACCAACGGTTCTACCACCTTCACGGATGGAGAATTTGGTACCTTTTTCAATAGCGATTGGGTGAATTAATTCAACGGTTAATTCAACGTTATCACCTGGCATAACCATATCAACGCCAGCTGGGAGTGTAATAACACCGGTAACATCGGTTGTACGGAAATAGAATTGTGGTCTGTAGTTTGATAAGAATGCGGTATGACGTCCACCTTCATCTTTGGTTAAGACATAAACTTGACCTTTGAATTTGGTGTGTGGGGTAACGCTTCCTGGTTTAGCTAAGACTTGGCCTCTTTCGACTTGGTCACGGTTGACACCTCTTAATAAGACACCAACGTTATCACCAGCAACAGCTTCATCGATTAATTTACGGAAGCTTTCAAGACCTGTAATAACTGAGGTTTGAGTTTCTTTAATACCAATGATTTCAACGTTATCATTGAGTTTAGCGACACCTCTTTCAACTCTACCTGTAACGACGGTACCACGACCAGAGATGGTCATAACATCTTCGATAGCAAGTAAGAATGGTTTATCGGTATCACGGGCTGGATCTGGGATATAGCTATCAACTGCATCCATTAAAGCTAAGATTTGTTTTTCAGCTTCTGGATCGCCATCGATTGCTTTACGAGCAGAACCACGAATTACTGGGATATCATCTCCTGGGAATCCATAAGAACTTAATAAGTCACGAACTTCCATTTCGACCATGTCTAATAATTCTGGATCATCGACTAAGTCAACTTTGTTAATAAATACAACGATGTGTGGGACACCAACTTGACGAGCAAGTAAGATGTGTTCACGAGTTTGTGGCATTGGTCCATCAGTACCAGCAACAACTAAGATTGCGCCATCCATTTGAGCTGCACCAGTAATCATGTTTTTAACGTAGTCAGCGTGCCCTGGACAGTCAACGTGAGCATAGTGTCTCTTTGCTGTTTGGTATTCAATGTGTGCTGTGTTAATTGTAATACCACGAGCTTTTTCTTCTGGTGCACTATCGATTTGGTTGTAATCTTGTTTAACTGCACCACCATTTTTTGCTAAGACAGAAGTAATAGCAGCGGTTAATGTTGTTTTACCGTGGTCAACGTGGCCAATGGTACCAATATTAACGTGTGTTTTGGATCTGTCAAATTTCTCTTTTGCCATTTTGTAATCTCCTTTTTAGAATTAACTAATTCATAATATAGCATATTTTTTATATAATCAACACTAATTTATAGTGTAATTATATGATTTTTAGCGGTTTGACATTCCGCTATTTTTGATAATTTCGTCTTGAACGTATCTTGGGCATTCACCATAGTGATCGAATGTCATTGTGTAGTTACCTCTACCTTGTGTCATACTACGTAAGTCGGTAACGTAACCAAACATTTCACTGAGTGGTACTTCTGCTTCAATAATCTTAGCGTTTGCTCTTTGAGATTCACCTGTTGTTTGACCTCTACGTCTAGCAATATCACCTAAGACATCACCATAATATTGTTCAGGAACAGTAACTTCAATTTTCATGATTGGTTCAAGAATAACTGGGTTACATTTCTTAGCAGCTTCTTTTAATGCCATACTAGCGGCAATTTTATAAGCAGCTTCAGAAGAGTCAACATCGTGGTAAGAACCATCGAATAATGTTGCTTTAACGTCCATAACTTGGAAGCCAGCAATCATACCACGGGCTAAAGCGTCCACTAAGCCATCTTGAGTTGGTTTAATGTATTCTCTTGGAACACTACCACCAACAACGGCATCAACGAATTCAAAGCCTTTGCCTTCATTTGGTTCAAATTTAATCCAAACGTGACCATATTGACCTCTACCACCGGATTGACGGATGTATTTTCCTTCACATTCAGCTGTAGATTTAATAGTTTCACGGTATTCAACTTGAGGAGCACCGACGTTAACTTGAACGCCAAATTCTCTTCTCATACGGTCAACGATAATATCAAGGTGAAGTTCACCAACACCAGCGATGATGGTTTGACCTGTTTCAGCGTTTGTTCTAACTCTGAATGTTGGGTCTTCTTCTGCTAATTTTTGTAAAGCATTAGCCATCTTTTCTTGATCAGCTTTTGTTTTTGGTTCAACAGCTTCTTCAATAACTGGATCTGGGAATTCCATCTTTTCAAGAATGATTTCATGTTTATCATCACAAAGTGTATCACCTGTAGTTGTGTTTTTAAGGCCAACAACTGCACCGATATCACCGGCGTGGAGTTCATCAACTTCTTGTCTATGGTTGGAGTGCATTAAGACAACACGGGCAATTCTTTCTTTTTCGCCTTTAGTGCTGTTTAAAACATAAGAACCACTCTTTAAGACACCACTATAAACACGGACATAGGCAAGTCTACCAATGAATGGGTCAGTAGCAATTTTGAATGCTAATGCACCTAATGGAGCGTCATCACTTGCTTCACAAGAAATGTCATCACCATTAGCATCTGTACCTTTTGCGGCAGGAATATCAAGTGGGGATGGAAGATAATCAATAACACCATCAAGAAGTGGTTGAATATTCTTGTTCTTATAAGCAGAACCACAGAATACTGGATGGAAATCACCGGTTAATACAGCCGCTCTGATAGCGTCTTTTGTGGTTTTAACGTCTGGTTCTTGGCCTTCAAGGACCATCATTAAGATATCTTCATTGAAATTTGATAAGGCTTCGAATAATTTGCCTCTTAATTCTTGAACTTTATCCTTATATTCATCAGGAATTGGTTCTTCGTGGGCTTCTTCATGAACATCTGAAGAATAAACGAATGCTTTTTGTTCGATTAAATCGATATAACCTTTTAATGTTGATTCGATACCAATTGGGTATTGAACAGCAGCAGCGTTAGCGCCTAATCTTTCGTGTAATGAGTTAACGCTCATTTCAAAGTCGGCACCGATAGCGTCAAGTTTGTTAACGAATACAATTCTAGGAACACCGTACTTTGTACCTTGTCTCCAAACTGTTTCTGTTTGTGGTTCTACACCATTTTTACCATCAAGGACAGTAATAGCGCCGTCAAGAACACGGAGTGATCTTTCAACTTCAACTGTGAAGTCGACGTGCCCTGGAGTATCGATAATATTGATACGGTGGCCTTTCCACATAGCTGTGGTAGCAGCAGAAGTAATTGTAATACCTCTTTCTTGTTCTTGGGCCATCCAGTCCATGGTGGCTGCACCTTCGTGAGTTTCACCAATCTTATGAATCTTACCTGTGAAGTAAAGAATTCTTTCTGTAGTTGTGGTTTTACCAGCATCAATGTGAGCCATGATACCGATATTACGTGTATGGGCTAAATCAAATTCTCTTTCCATATTCGTTCACCAACTACCAACGATAATGGGAGTAAGCTTTATTAGCTTCTGCCATCTTGTGAGTATCTTCTTTCTTCTTAACGGAAGCACCGGTACCGTTAGCGGCATCGATAATTTCGTTTGCGAGCTTTTCTTCCATGCTCTTTTCATTTCTAAGTCTAGAATAGTTAACTAACCATCTTAAACCTAATGTAACTTTTCTTTCTGAAGAGACTTCAACTGGGACTTGGAAGTTACTTCCACCAATACGTCTCATCTTAAGTTCGACATCTGGCATGATGTTATTGATTGCGGTGGCAAATACATCCATGGCAGGTTTTTCTGTTTTCTTTTCGACTAATGCAAATGCGGAATAGAGAATCTTTTGTGCTGTTCCACGTTTACCATCAATCATGATTTTGTTGATTAATCTTGTAACGAGTTTTGTCTTATATATTGGATCTGGTAAGACATCACGTTTTGCAACTTTACCTTTTCTTGGCATAATGATTTCTCCTTTCCTAATTATTTAGCAGCTTTTGGTTTCTTAGAACCATATAAGCTTCTTCCTTGTCTACGCTTTTCGATACCAGCGCAATCAAGGGTTCCTCTAATGATATGGTAACGAACACCTGGTAAATCCTTTACACGGCCACCACGGATCATTACTGTAGAGTGTTCTTGTAAGTTATGGCCTTCACCACCGATGTAGGCTGTAACTTCGTAACCATTACTCAAACGTACACGAGCGTACTTTCTTAAAGCTGAGTTAGGTTTCTTAGGAGTCATGGTACCAACACGGGTACAGACGCCTCTTTTTTGAGATGCTGGTTGAGATGTTTCCTTTTTCTTTAAGGAGTTCCATCTTTTACCAAGAGCAGGAGCTTTTGATTTAACAACAGCTGTTCTTCTACCATCTCTAACTAATTGATTAATTGTAGGCATAGTTTATTCCTTCCTTTTAAATTTTTGGTATTTATCCACGTGACCGGTCGTATCGTATTTCCCTTTAAAAAATGGGTCATAAAGACCGACATGTAAATAAATCACACGCTTATATATAATATAGACACAGAAAAAATAATGCAAATATTTTGTTTCAATTAAATAAAAAAAGCGATTTTTTATGTCGCTTCTTTAGATTAATTAAGAATATATTTATTAGTTTCTTGGTTTAAGTTGGAAGTTTTTAACAATCTTTTTAGCTTCTTCTTCATGATTGTCGGTTTTAAATTTTCTAGCGTACACAGTGCGTGGGTGTTCAATATCTTTTTCATCCACTATTACGTAGCCTTTTTCAACTGGAATACGGATAAATTCACCACGAATAATAACTTCTTTTCCTGCTTCTAAGATAGTTAATTTATCGTTATCTACAACAAAGTAGATATGTTTATTATCTCTATCTACTTTTTCGACGAATTCATTATTAACTTCATAGACTTTCTTAAATGTAGTGTCATTAATCTTTTTAACTTTGATATCTTCTTTTAAGTTAGAAATAGAAAGATCATCCACTGGGTAATATCTAGTAGAGCCATCTTTATTTGTTAATGGATTACCATCTTTATCTTTTGCGACTTCTAAATATACTTTGTAAATAGAAAAACTACTAGCAACATCATAGTTACCTAAATTATCTTTTACGTATTTTTCTTCATTCGCTAAACGGTTTTTAAACATAATATTCTCCTAAAGTAAAAAGGCACCTAAAACTAGATGCCTTTTAGTTAATTATTTCTTGCTTTTAGCAATCTTATCGTGAAGTTCTTTTTCTTTTAAGTCGTGAGCTTCAACGTAACGATCTTTAACTGTTTGCATTGTGCTTTCAACAGTGAAGGAAGCTAACATTTCGTTTTCTTCATCTTCATTGACTAAGCCTCTACCAGCAGGAATTAAGTGACCAGTAATAACATTTTCTTTTAAGCCATGTAATACATCGACTTTTCCTTTAATAGCAGCGTCAGTTAAGACACGTGTTGTTTCTTGGAAGGATGCAGCAGAGAGGAATGATGAAGTTCCTAAGGCTGCTTTTGTAATACCAAGAACAAGTGGTGAACAATAAGCTGGGCGCTTACCTTCTAAGAGGGCTTTCTTATTTGCTTCAGTGAAGACAATTGTATCAACATTTGTACCGCTGATTAATTCAGTATCACCACCATCGATGACGTGAACTTTACGTAACATTTGTTTAACAATAACTTCAATGTGCTTATCAGAAATACCGATTTCTTGTAAGCTATAAACTTTTTGTACTTCTTTTAATAAGTAACGTTCAACAGATTCAATTGAAGCGAATGCTAATAATTCTTGAAGTTTAACAGCACCTTCGGTAAGTTTGCCACCTGCGATAACTTCTTCGCCAACTTTCTTAACTCTGAGAGTTGCGCCGTAAGGAGTTTCATGGACAACTTCTTCAAGATCGTTTTTAACGGTAATTAAGTAATAACCATTCTTTTCTTCAATCTTAGAGACTTTACCATTAATTTTGGAAATAACAGCTTGTCCTTTTGGAGTACGAGCTTCGAATAATTCTTGGACTCTTGGAAGACCTTGAGTAATATCACTACCAGCAACACCACCAGTGTGGAAGGTTCTCATGGTTAATTGAGTACCTGGTTCACCAATGGATTGAGCAGCCATAATACCAACTGCTTCACCGATTTGTACTTCTCTACCAGTGGCCATATTACGTCCATAACAGTGGACACAAACGCCATCTTTAGTTTGACAGGTGAATAAGCTACGAATCTTAACGCGTTTAATTCCGGCATTAACAATTGCAGAAGCTTGGTCTTCTTGAATCATGGTGTTGCCTTTAACAAGGATTTCTCCTGTACTTGGGTCAACAACATCTTCAAGAGCATATCTACCCACTAAACGGTCATAAAGTTTAACAATAATGGCGTTTTGTGAGCTATCAACGATTTCGCTAACTTCAAAACCTTGGTCAGTATGACAATCTTCTTCTCTAACGATAACGTCTTGAGAGACATCGACTAATCTACGGGTTAAGTAACCAGAGTCAGCGGTCTTAAGAGCGGTATCGGTACCACCTTTACGAGCACCATGGGTAGCAGCGAAGAATTCAGAAACGCTCATACCTTCACGGAAGGAAGCCTTAACAGGGATTTCAATTGTACCACCAGAGGTGTTACCCATAAGTCCTCTCATACCAGCTAATTGGGTAATGTGTGATTTGTTACCACGAGCGCCAGAATCCATCATCATAAAGATTGGGTTCTTTGTGTCTTGGTTAAATTGATCAAGTAATGTATCTTGGACATCTTTTAACACGCTATTCCAAACATCACAGATTTGTTTATGTCTTTCATTTGGTGTTAATAAGCCATAAGTGAACATTTCTTCGATTTCTTTAACTTTGGCGTCACCACCTTGGAGAATTTCTTCCTTACCTTCAACGATATGGATATCGCTGATGGAAACTGTAAATCCTGCCACAGTAGCGTATTGGAAACCTTGATCCTTAAGTTTATCAAGAACTGCAGAGGTCTTTGGATTTCCTTTTCTATCGTAATCTTGGAAAATCTTGTTAATTAATTTTCCTAAATCGCCTTTCTTGAATGGCTTTAATAAGTCACGTTTAGCGATTTCTTGTTTAATATCTGTACCACGTGGGACGAAATATTCAGATAAATCATTACTCATGTTAACTGGGTTGACTTCGTTAATGTATGGGAAGTCACTTGGGAAGATTAAGTTGAAGATAATCTTACCAACAGAAGTAATTAAGTATGATTTATTTTGTTCTTCAGTAAATGAAGTCTTTTTCATTGCGCTACCGATGATTGCGATACGGTTATGTAAATGAATTTGTTTTGTTTGATAAGCCACTAGGACATCATTAACACTACCAAATACTTTACCTTCACTTAAAGCATAGATGTTGAATCTTTCTGCTTCTTTCTTATCAGTGGCTTCAAGAGCTTTTGCCTTATCTAAGAAGTCTTGTTTACATTCTTCAATAGTTAAGTAATAGTTACCTAAAACCATGTCTTGGGAAGGAGTAACGATTGGTTTGCCATCTTTAGGACCTAAGATGTTGTTGCTTGCAAGCATTAAGTGTAAAGCTTCTTCTTGAGCAGCTTTGCTTAATGGCACGTGAACAGCCATTTGGTCACCATCGAAGTCAGCGTTAAATCCTGTACAAACGAGTGGGTGTAATCTAATTGCTCTACCATCAACTAATGTTGGTTGGAAAGCTTGAATACCGAGTCTATGTAATGTAGGAGCACGGTTAAGTAATACTGGGTGTTTAGAAATGATTTCTTCAATAATGTCGTAAACCATTGGATCGTAGCTATCTACTAAATGGTCAGCGGTCTTATGAGTGGTATCTTTTCTACGTTTGATTAATTCGCAAACGATAAATGGTCTTAAAAGTTGGATGGCCATTTCTCTTGGTAATCCACATTGGTACATCTTTAAAGTTGGACCAACAGCGATAACACTACGACCAGAATAGTCAACACGTTTACCAAGTAAGTTTTGTCTAAATCTACCTTGTTTACCTTTTAAGGCACTTGATAAAGATTTAAGTGGACGTCCACCAGGACCACTTACAGGTTTATTTCTACGACCATTATCAATTAATGCGTCGACAGCTTCTTGAAGCATTCTTTGTTCGTTAATAAGAATGACATCAGGAGTGTTCATATTGATCATGTCTTTTAAACGTTTATTACGGGAAATAACTCTACGGTATAAATCATTTAAATCACTTGTGGCGAATCTTCCACCATCAAGTTGTAACATAGGTCTTAAATCAGGTGGAATAACTGGAATAACATCTAGTACCATCCATTCTGGTTTATTGTTTGAATGACGGAAAGCTTCAATAACTTCTAATTTCTTAGTGTATTTTAATTGGTTATTTTTGCTCTTTGTTTCTTTTTTGATATCTTCTCTAATTTTTTCTGATTCTTTTTCTAAATCAATTTCGCTGAGAAGTTGTTTAATGGCTTTACCACCAATACCAAATTCAGCTTTTGTGTATTTAGAAACTAACCAAGCATTAGTTTCGAAATCAAAGACGTCACCTTTACTGGAAAGTTTTTGAATTTGGTCATTAATTCTGACTTCATCATCACTTCCAGGAATTAAGCCTAATTCATCTTTTCTATTTAAGATATCTTCAAAAGCAGCGATAAATGTTGCTCTACCTGTTTTTTCAGAGATGACTTGTTTATAGGATAAAGCTTTACTTTCTCCAACATTTAAGACAACTCTAGAAGCATAGTAAGCGACTTCTTCTAATTCTTTTGGAGGAATATCTAAAAGGATAGAAATACGGCTTGGGATGCCTTTTAAATACCAAATGTGGCAGCAAGGAGAAGCGAGTTCAATATGACCCATTCTTTCTCTTCTTACTTCTTTTGAAATAACTTCAACTCCACATACTGGACATGTCATACCTGCGTAACGCATCTTACGATACTTACCACAGTGACATTCATAGTCTTTGCTAGGACCAAAGATCTTTTCACAATAAAGACCATCTGGTTCTGGCTTTTGGCTACGATAATTAATTGTTTCAGGTTTTTTGACTTCACCATGAGACCATTCACGGATTTGTTCTGGTGAGGCTAAACTGACTTGCATTGATTTTAATTTTTTAACGTCAAACATTGTTTATACCTCCTATTCATTACCAAGCATTTCGCCAACTTCATCTGCGGCAACAATGCTTTCTTGCTCTTCTTCAGAAATTTCAGAAGTTTCACCTAAGGAACGAATTTCCTTATTGGCTTTCTTTTCTTCTGCCATAGTTTCTTTAGCGAGCTTATCCATATCGATAACTTCTCCGTTTTCGTCTCTTAATGTGACGTTCATAGATAAGGATTGTAATTCCTTAACTAAGACACGGAATGCTTCAGGAATACCTGGACGTGGTAATTCTTTACCTTTAATAATGGCTTCATATGTCTTTCTACGTCCTACTCTATCATCAGATTTAACTGTGATAATTTCTTGTAAGATGTGAGCGGCACCATAAGCTTCAAGGGCCCAGACTTCCATTTCGCCGAATCTTTGACCACCATTTTGTGCTTTACCACCTAAAGGTTGTTGTGTAACTAAGCTATATGGACCAGTTGCACGGGCATGTAACTTATCATCGACCATGTGGACGAGTTTAATCATATACATAACGCCAACTGTGATTCTTTCATCGAATCTTTCACCAGTACGACCATCATATAAGACGGTCTTACCATCTGGATCCATGCCAGCTTTGGCCATTAAATCAAATATTTCTTCATTGGTAATACCATCAAAGACTGGGGTAGCAATCTTATAGCCACCTAATTTCTTTAATGCCATACCTAAATGGACTTCAAGAATTTGTCCAATGTTCATACGAGAAGGTACGCCTAATGGGTTAAGCATGATATCTACTGGTGTACCATCTGGTAAGAATGGCATATCTTCGACTGGTAAGATACGGGAAATAACACCCTTATTACCATGTCTACCAGACATCTTATCGCCTTCGGAAATCTTTCTCTTTTGAACAATGTAGACTCTAACGATTTCATTAACGCCATTTGGAAGTTCGGCTTCTTTGTTCTTTTCATCACGGATAACGTGTTTAACATCAAGAACAATGCCAGCACCACCATGTGGAACTCTTAATGAGGCATCTTTCTTATCTTTAGTTTTTTCACCAAAGATAGCCATCATGAGTTTTTCATCTGGTGAAGGTTCATCTTGTCCTTTTGGAGTTGTTTTACCAACAAGGATATCGCCTTCTTTAACTTCACTACCGATGATAACAATACCGTTTTCATCTAAGTTACGTTTTTGATATGCTGGAGCATTTGGAACATCAGCGGTGATTTCTTCATCGCCAAGTTTAGGAATGCTACGAGCTTCTAATTGATAATCTTGAATATGAATAGATGTGTAAACATCGTCTTTAACTAATCTTTCAGACATGATGACAGCATCTTCATAGTTATAACCATTCCATGTCATGAATGCGATAGTGACGTTTTGTCCTAAGGCTAAATCACCATTTTCCATAGCAGGACCATCAGCGATGATTTGTCCTTTAGTGACTTTATCACCAACTTTGACGTTGCTATGTTGGTTAATACATGTACCTTGGTTACTTCTTTCAAATTTTTGTAAAGCGTATACAACTGGAGTTTTGCTACCTTTTTCTAAAATGACAATCTTACGAGAATCAGTATAGGTAACAACACCATCTTCACGAGCAACAACTGCAAGACCACTATCTCTTGCAACTTGATGTTCTAGACCTGTACCAACAAGTGGAGCATGTGGTCTAAGAAGTGGCAAGGCTTGACGTTGCATGTTAGCACCCATCAAAGCACGGGTTGTATCATCGTTTTCAAGGAATGGAATACTACCAGCAGCAATAGAAACAATTTGTTTTGGAGATACATCGATAAAATCGACATCTTCTCTATTTGCTAAGACTGGTTCACCTTTGAATCTAGCAACAACTTGTTCATCTAAGATTGTGCCATCTTCTGCAAGGTTAATGTTAGCTTCTGCAATAACATAATCCCATTCTTCATCAGCGCTTAAGTAAACGCTATCTTTAATATCATTTAAAACTCTGTGATGAGCTTTATCAACTTTACGATATGGAGTCTCAACGAAACCATATTTATTGATCTTAGCATAGCTAGCTAAGTTGTTAATCAAACCAATGTTTTGACCTTCTGGAGTTTCAATAGGACAGATTCTACCATAGTGAGATGCGTGAACGTCACGAACTTCAGTAGATGCTCTATCTCTTGTTAAACCACCAGGACCTAAAGCAGAAAGTCTTCTCTTATTAGTTAATTCTGCTAATGGGTTTGTTTGATCCATGAATTGTGATAATGGGGAAGAAGCAAAGAACTCTCTAATTGATGCAGTTAAAGGACGTGGGTTGATTAAAGCTTTTGGCTTAACATTACCTAAATCACTAACGGACATCTTTTGTTGAACAGTCTTCACCATTTTGGCTAAACCAACACGGAATTGGTTTTGCACTAATTCACCAACACATCTAATACGACGGTTGCCTAAGTGGTCAATATCATCAGTACTACCAAAACCATCTTGGATGTTAAGGAAGTATGAGAATAAAGCGAGAATGTCTGGGGTTGTAATACGGGTGCAGTTATTTGTTAAATCTGTACCAATAATATTGCAAACCTTCTCTTTTTTATCTTTACCACCATAGACTTTAACAACATTAACTTTGTTATATTTATCTACAATTGTGTTGATTTTTACAAATTCAACATATTTAGTGGTGTTTTCAAAGAATTCTTGATCTTTTAAAGAATCAACATCTGCTGCAGAGAGCACATGTTCTTTTGTGAAGACAACAATACCGTCTTCATCCACTAAATCTTCAGCTAAACGTCTACCGACTAATCTATTGTACACGCCTAACTTCTTATTAAATTTATATCTACCTGCGCGCCCGAGGTCATAACGCTTCTCATCGAAGTATTTTTGGGCAAGATAGACTTTAATACCTTCTTCGGTGGCTGGTTCGCCTGGTTTCATCTTACGGAAGATATCAAGCATAGCATCTCTTGTTGTTTTGATGTCTTGATCTTTATCTAATGTTGTAAGTAAACCTTCATTTTTACCGAAAAGTTTGGTCATAGCATTAACATCTTCTAAACCTAAGGCTTTTAAGAATGTTGTTGCGTAGATTTTCTTTCCTCTATCAATACGGACAGAGAAAATGTTTTTATTATCGCTTTCAAATTGTAACCATGTACCTCTTCCTGGAATGATGTCAGCGTAGTAAAGTTCTTTACCAGCTTTGTTATCAATCTTAAGGTAAGCACCTGGAGATCTAACAAGTTGAGAAACGATGACTCTTTCAGCACCATTGATAATAAATGTGCCTGAGTTAGTCATTAATGGGAATTCGCCGATATAAACTTCGGCTTCTTGAATTTCACCAGTATCAACATATTGAAGTGTAACAGTGGCGTAAATTGAGGACTTGTATGAGAAGTCTCTTGCTTTACATTCCATTACATTATGTTTTGGTTCTTCAAGGCGTAAAGATTTAAATTCAATAATTAAGTTGTCGTTATAACTCTTAATTGGGAAGGATTCTCTAAATACTTCCTCTAAACCTTTTTCCTTAAATTCTGCATAAGAAGCAGTTTGGATTTCCACAAGATTTGGGAGTGGTAAATCACCACTAATTTTGCTGTAATCTCTACGATCATTATTGAGCTTTTTTAAATCATCAATATTTCTAGTCATAATAATGGCTTCTCCTTTGTAATATTAATTTTGGTTTATGGCTTGATAAATGTAGTAACCTTTATGTTTTCCAAGAAGCATAATGTTACCAAATATTTCTTTGATATATTTGGAAGCACTTTCAGCTCCTTGGGCTTTACGAATTACGACATATAAAGAGCCGCCACTTAGTAAATGATCCTTACTTTCCCTATAGATAGCATAGGTAACTCGTTTGCCAGCCCTAATTGGAGGGTTGGTTAGGATGGAGTTAAATTTACCTTCGATATTAGAAAAAACATCGCTTTCTAGTATCGAGACTTTATCATTAACACCTAAATGTATAGCGTTTTTCTTTGCGAGTTCTAGTGCGCGTGTGTTTACATCGCACATAGTAATCTTACTAACATCTTCTTTAATTGAGGCGATAGTTAATCCAATAGGACCAATTCCACACCCCATATCTAAGATGTCACTTCCTAAGCGAAGAGGGAGGACAGTCCTAATTAGGAAGTCACTCCCATCATCTAATTTCGCTTTGGAAAACACTCCATTATCAGTGTATAAAGATAATTTCTTTCCACTAATTTCATAATTAATAACCCCAATTTTTGACGCTAATGAGGGATCTGATATGAAATAATGGGACATAAGTGTTTAGGTAATTATTTAACTTCGACTTCTGCGCCGGCTTCGGTGAGAGTCTTTTTGAATTCTTCAGCTTCGACTGGAGAAATCTTTTCTTTAATGTTGCATGGTGCACCATCAACGAGTTTCTTAGCATCCATTAAGCCTAAGCCTGTGATAGCTTGAACAGCTTTGATGACTTGGACTTTGCTTTGTCCAGCAGATTTTAAGACTAAATTGACTTCGGTTGGTCCAGCAGCGACAACTTCTTCTTCAGCTGGTGCAGCACCAGTTGCGACTGGAGCAGCGGCTGTAACGCCGAATTCTTCTTCGACTGCTTTAACTAATTCATTAAGTTCTAATACAGTCATTTCTTTTAATGAAGCAATAATTTCTTCTTTTGTTAACTTTGCCATATTAATTTTCCTCCTAATTGGCTTAATTTTTGTCCGCGACAGCTTTCACAGCGCATGCGAATTGGCGGACTGGTGCTTGTAAGCACGATAAGAACATGGATATGAGACCTTCTCTACCAGGGATTTTGCTGACTTCCTTAACACCAGCGGCATCAAGTAATTTACCATCAACGAATCCACCTTTAATTTTTAAGGATTCTCCAAATCTTCTTGAATACTTAACAATAATCTTTGGGCCTTTGCTTAAATCTTCTGAAAAGAATATAGCATTAGGACCTTGAAGAATTTCGTCAGCGGATTCGTAACCGAGTTCTTTGACTGCTCTAGTAACTAAAGTATTCTTGTAAACATTCATACTTGAATTTTCTTTAGCTAAAGCACGACGAAGTTCTTGGATTTGAGCAACGGTTAAGCCACGGTATTCTGCAATAACGATAGATTGGCTATTACCAGCTTTAGTCTTAATCTCACTAACTGTATCTTGTTTAGATTTTAAGATTTCTGAATTCATATTCTAACCTCCTTTTCTTTAAAAAATTGTTTGAGGCTCCAATATACTTGGGGATATATACATTTCCTCGGTAACATTATTAAGGCACTTGCCCGTTACGGTCTTAGGTATATTAGAATCTATTTTGATTAACGGCCATCAAATGTGAAGTGAATGCCAGGGCCCATGGTCGTATGTAGGACGGCATTTGTAATGTATGTACCTTTTACTGATGCAGGTTTAGCTTTCACAATAGCTTCCACTAAAGTATTTAAGTTATCTTCAATTTTCTTGGCATCGAATGAAACCTTAGCGATAGAGACATGCATATTTGCTTCTTTATCTAAACGGTATTCAACTTTACCAGCTTTGATTTCTTTAATAGCTTTAGCGATATCCATAGAAACTGTGCCTGTCTTTGGGTTTGGCATTAAGCCTTTAGGACCAAGGACACGACCTAATTTACCAATTTCGCCCATCATGTTTGGTGTAGCGACGATAATATCGAAGTCGAACCAGTTTTCTTTGGCAATTTTTTCAAGTAATTCTTTACCACCTGCGAAATCAGCACCAGCGGCTTTAGCATCTTCAACCTTATCGGTAACTGCTAAGACTTTCTTTGTCTTACCATTTCCGTGTGGGAGAATAACTGTGCCTCTAATTTGTTGATCTGCTTGTTTTGGATCAAGATTGAGCTTGAATGAAACGTCCACTGTTGCATCAAATTTGACAGTGCTTGTTTCTTTAACTAAGGCAGAAGCTTCAGCGATAGTATAGATTTTACTAGCGTCGATTTTTTCACTAACTGCACGATAATTTTTAGATCTTTTCATCAGTGAATTCCTCCTTAGTCGTCGATTGTAATACCCATATTACGGGCAGTACCCTCGATTACTTTAATAGCGGCATCAACGTCATTGCAGTTCAAGTCTGGTAACTTGTATTCAGCAATTTCCTTTAATTGAGCCTTGCTAATGTGTCCCACTTTAGTAGTTTTACTATTTGCGGAACCTTTTGAAATTCCAGCAGCCTTCAATAATAAAGGTGCAACTGGAGATGTCTTGATGACAAAATCATAGGATTTGTCTTCATAGGCTGTGATGATGACTGGAACAATAGAACCACGTCTATCAGCTGTTTTAGCATTGAAGTCGGTACAAAACTTCGCCATGTTAACACCAGCAGATGCAAGTTTTGGTCCTGGTTTAGCGTCGCCGCCAGGTAACTCCATCTTCACGACTTTTGCGATTTTTTTACTCACGTGACTTTTCCTCCTTTTCTTAAGATATGTCAGCGTTGTGGTTAACGAGTGGAATCGCCACTCTTCCACAATGTACACGTATATGCTTAGCGCAAAACAACGTGCTTGTATACTATATCAAAGATAAATATATGTGCGCAACCGATTTTTAATATTTTTTTAAAATGTATCGTACATAAGCATCAAAAGTGCCACATTTTAGAAAATTAATTTCAAAGAAATTATAAAAAATAGACATAATTAAGAAAAAAAAGTATAATGCTTATGTCTATGGAAACGAAAAGACAAAAAAGAGAAATCTCACCTTATTTAATTGTTTTACTATCATTCTTAATCATTATTTTGATTGGTAGCTTTCTTTTAACACTCCCATTTGCCAAAACTGATGGTCAATGGGGATCTTATATTGATTCTTTGTTAGCTGCTACTAGTGCTACTTGTGTAACTGGATTAAGTCCTTATGTAGCGGGTATTGGTGGTGAGCTTACATTCTTTGGCCAATTAGTAATGCTTATCATGATTCAAATTGGCGGTCTTGGATTCGTTACAGTATTAACCTTCTTTATTACATTATTCACTGGAAAATTACAGTTCAAAGATCGTTACTTTGTTTCACAAGCTGTAGGATCCACAAACGTTGCAGATATTGTTAAATTCGTTAGAAAAATCTTACTTATTACATTTATTGTAGAAGCTATCGGTTTCTTACTTGGTTTGCCTGTATTTTTCACTATTTATCCAGACAATCCAGGAGAAGCAATTTGGAACTCAATATTTACTTCAATTTCAAGTTTTAATAACGCTGGATTTGATATTTTTGGTGGCAATTCCTTAATAAAAATTGCAGAAAACCCAATTGTCTACAACATGCCAGATTGGTGTTATTACTACCTATTAAGTTACATTATGATTTTAATTATTGTAGGTGGTATTTCATTCTTAACTATTATGGAAGTTTTCACCTTCAAAAATAGTAGATCTTATAGAGCATTCACCAAGATTTGTATATCAATGACTGCAATCTTAATTGTGTTTGGTTTTGTAGCATTCTTTTTAACTGAAGGAATTAAACCTACAAACGCTATCACACCATTCCAAGCATTGTTCCAAAGTGTATCATTAAGAACTGCTGGATTTGCAGCATTTGACCAATCACAATTATCCGCTGGCGGTAATGTTATATCCTGCTTATTTATGTTTATTGGTGGATGTCCACTATCCACAGCAGGTGGTATTAAAACCACAACAATCTTTATTGTAATTATTGCTATTTATAAATATTTAAGAGGTAGACAAGTAACTGCCTTTAAACGTGCGTATTCTAGCAGCATGATTGTTAAAGCAATGGCTCTTTTATTAATTGCCTTTACTTTAGTAATTGCTGGTTACGTTGCAGTTTGGGCATTTGAAGGCGGTGGCGGTGATAAGACAGTTGAAGCACTTATATTTGAAGTATTCTCTGCCTTTGGCACTACTGGCTTATCATATGGCATTACACCAAGCTTATCTATTGGTAGTAAGTTAGTGCTTTGTGTTCTTATGTATTTAGGAAGATTAGGACCTATGACATTCTTCAACTTATTTGAAAAGAGTATGGGTAGAAAATCTGATAAACACTTCCAATATGTTGAAGAAGATATATTAATTGGATAATATAAAGGAGATAAATTATGGCAAAGAAATCATTCGCAGTTATTGGCTTAGGTCAATTTGGAATTAGTATTGTTCAAGAATTAGTCGAAACAGGAGCTGACGTTATCGCTATTGATAATTCACCAGCTAAAGTTAAAGAAATTTCTGACATTCTCCCAACTTCTTTTATTGCAGACTCTACAGATGAAAAAGCATTAAAAGAATTAGGAATTAAAGATGTTGATAGCGCTATCATTGCATATGGACACAATATTGAAGCATCAGTTATCACTACTGTTGTCTTAAGAGAATTAGGTGTTAAACATATTCTTGTTAGAGCAGATGATGACTATTATGTACCAATCTTAAAGAAACTTGGCGCAACTGAAGTTATTGCCCCACAAAAGGCCGCAGGAGCTGCATTAGCAAATAGATTGGGTAATGATGACTACGTTGACTATTACAAACTTAACGATAAGTTTTCTGTCGTAAGTCTTATTATTAATTCAGGATTCATTCCAAGAACATTAAAAGAATTAAATTCTAAAACATTATTCGGTGTTAATATCGTTCTTGTTTCTAGAAAAGATAAATCATTTGTTCCAGGTGGTAATGATTCCATTCTTCCTGACGATACAATCTACATTGTTGGATCCACTAAAGATGTGAGAAAGTTTAGAGAATCCATCAATGGCGGTAAATCTAAAAAACAAAGAGATTAATCAAAAAAACCAGCAATCGCTGGTTTTCTTTTTTGTTTTGCGAAGATATTAGTCAATCTTTTCAATTTCAGAGAAGTCGACTTCTGCTTTAGTTTCTTTACCAAAGAAGTAAGTAGAAACCTCAACAACTTGAGTCTCTTTATTAATGGAGAGAATTCTTCCTTCAGTGCCTTCAAGACCACCATGGATAACTCTAACCATATCGTCAACATTGTATCTGTCGTACATGCTTTCATCAATCATACCGACTCTCTTTAATACTGGTTCGATTTGTTCTCTTGGAACTGGGAATGGTTTTGTGCCTTTACCACTAGATCCAACGAATCCAGTAACACCTGGAGTATTTCTAACAACAAACCATGCAAAGTCTGTCATAATCATTTCAACAAAGATATAACCTGGGAAAATGTTTTTCCATCTAGTTTTACCAGATGGTTGACCATCTTTCATAACTGGAACTTCTTTTTCTGCGACAATAACTCTGAAAATAATGTTCTTTAAATCCATTTGCTCGACACGTTTTTGTAAGTAGTCAGCAACTTTCTTTTCATGTGTGGAATAACATGTAGCAACGTACCATGCTTTTTCCATTTTGTTTAATTCTGTATCGCCAGTAGAAACATCAGTACTACTATCAGTAACTGTGTATTTATTATCAGTTAAATCAACTTCAACTTCTTTCTTTTCATCTAACATAATTAATTACCTCCAAATGAATCCTTTAATACATCTAATAATCTACGACCTGCAACATCTTCTCCAAAGAGAATTAAAGCAGATATAACAGAGATGATAACCACGACGAGAATGGCAGGAACTAAAACATCTCTTTTTGGCCAACGAACACGTTTGCCTTCTTTTACTACTTCGCCAGTAAATTTTCTTAAACCCATAAGATCCTCCTTATTTACTGATTTTGTGGATTGTTTGTTTTCCACAATGTTTGCAATATTTTTTGAACTCTTTTTTTACATCCTCTTTTTTGATGGATGTTGTGTAATTCCTAGAGAGGCATTCAGAGCAAATTAAAATAACTTTTTCTCTCATCTATAACCTCCACTATAAAAATATTGTATTTAAATTATAATCAAGTAGTTAAAATTTGTTAAGCAATAATTTCATTATCTTTAAAAGAATAAAACACACATATAGCGGTCATTCCAATTAAAGCGATAACAACTACTAATATTAAAGTAGTATTTTGGTCTAATGAACTTGTCCTATATTCAGGGGCAATACTATATAAAGCAGCTAATTGATTCATGCCATCTTTAATTGTGTATTCACCTTCAACATCAAATACATATTCATCAACAGCAACCCTATCAGCTACTTTTAATTTTGTGTAATAAGAGTTAAGAATTAAATAATTTTCTTTAGATACATCACATACTGAACCTGTAACAACTATATCGTTCCAAAGAGTAATAAATCCTTCATATGTATATTCATTACCAGATTCATATTTAGGTAAAGTCCATAAAATTTCATTACTTGCATAAGAAATATTCTCTTCAGCACGAGTAAAGGTTTGTTTTTTTATAGGTCCACTACTAATAAATAAAGAAAGAATAGCCGCAAAAAGTATGCAAATCCCTAGTTTTTTCATTCTGTAACTACTGGCCCACCAAAGATATTAATCATAACGAAACAAAGGATTACTAGAACGATAATCACACCGAAAATAATAATTGCAGTTAAAGGAAGTTCAAAATGTCCTTTTTCTTCATCAGAAAGTTGGGATTCATCCACTTCTAAATCTTTAGTAGGGCGGTAATTTGGATCCTTCTTTGCTTCTTCTTCACAAATTTTACGACGTGACTTAAACATAACTTAATTATAGTATCTTTTTGTTAATAACAAAGCATAGGAAATAACTATAGTGCTAATTGGGATATTAATAAAAGCAACAATACATTGGGTTAAAAGAATAGCTAAATAAGTTTCAAAACCAAATGCTACTGCCTTCATTAATGAACCAAATAAGACCATAATAAATATTTCGCAAATAAAACTAACAAATGAAACATGATGAACAGACATCGCAATTGTTTGATATTTCTTTTCAAAGAATTTACCAACAAAGAAATTGAAAATAACTAATCCTAAGAAAAGCACTAACAATATACAAGGAATAGTAATCTTTTGCCAAAGTTCAATATCATAAACAGCACCATAAAGATTAATTTGGGAATTTAATCCGATGAATAAAGCAACAAATGCTAAAACTAATGCATAAGTAAGATATTCTACGCAAATTAGTAATTTTTTATTTCTTAGTTGTCTGATTAAACAGAAGACAAAATACGCAAGTAAACCTAATACACCATATAAGATTGTAATAGTTGGAAAGAACCCCATTGTTTTAGGATCAAAAATTAACCAGCCTAATACATCACTTAGTGCTCCAACACACATTCCATAGATAGGACCAAGTAATATAGATGAAAATATAATAAGAGCAATAGAACCGAATGATACACGAACAAATGGTATTATTGCGATGTAATTAATTGCCAAAACCTTTTGAAGAATTACTACAAGCGCAGTAAAAAGACCAGCCAAACAAATCTTTTGGATAAGGCTTAATTTTGTTTTAAAAAAGAATCCACTATTTGTATTGTCCATCTTTAAATTCTTTCCTTACAATTCCCGCAAAGGCTAAAGAGCCTGTGATTAATATTACATCATCTGGGTAATTAGCAATTAGGTTTTTTATAACTTGTTTATGATTTTTATCATATTTGTATTCATCTAAGAATAAGAAATAATCTTCCTCACTTCTTGTACGTGGATGATCAAAATAAGTTAAACAAATGTCATCACTTAAGTAAGCAAGTGTAGGAAGCATCGTAACGATGTTTTTGTCTTTAAATGATGCAAAAACCACATGAATATTTCTACCGAAGTTCATTTTTTCGATTTCATTCACTAATTTTGTAATTGCTTCTGGATTATGTGCACCATCAACAATAACTGTTGGATTATCTTGCATTTTTTCAAATCTAGCAGGCATATATGTATTAGCTAAACCATCATATATATTTGCTTCACTGATAGGAAATTTATCAGTTAATATTTTAGTGGCTTCAATAGCTAATGCTGCACCTCTAGTAGAATATTCTGCGCATGATGTGATTTTTAATCCATGATAATTGCCATAACTAAAAGACAAACCATCATCTACTAACTCCAAATCATATGTATCAGTGGTTTTTGTGAGAGTAGAATGTTGTTCCATACAAACATCAACAATTGTGTTTTCAGCTTCTTCATAGATATGTCCAATAAGTGCAGGAACATTCTTTTTAATAATTCCTGCCTTATGCATAGCAATTTCTGTTAATGTATCCCCTAAATAAATTGAATGTTCAATAGATATAGAAGTAATTATAGAAAGAACAGGAGTAAAGATGTTTGTAGCGTCATATTCTCCACCCATACCACATTCAATAACACATAAATCACAATGTTGTTCTTTAAAATATGTAAATGCGATAAATGTTGTTATCTCAAATTCAGATAAATTGAATTTCTTAAAATCCTTTTCATAATTTTTAAGGAATTTAGATAATTCTTCATCATTAATGCAATTTCCATCAATATTGATTAATTCGTTGATGTCTAATAAATAAGGGGATGTATATAATCCAACCTTTAGACCGGATGCACGATAAATGTTAGCAATATATGTTGCGGTAGAACCTTTTCCGTTAGTTCCCGCAATATGAATAGCAGGAATAGAAAAATCAAAATGTATTGCCTTTAAAAAGCGATCAAAATTATCTTTTTGGTAATCGTGTCTTAATATTGAAAATTGACCTAAATCTTTCATAATGATTTCTCCATTTCTCTTTGAATATCACGTTTTTTTATAGTTTCACGTTTGTCGTAATTCTTTTTACCTTTACCTAAGGCGATTTCCACTTTTGCTTTACCATGAGCGAAATATACTTTAGTAGGAATTAAAGAATAACCGTTAAGTTTTATTTTTTGTGCGAAATATAAAATCTCATTTTTGTGTAGTAATAACTTCCTACTTCTTAAAGGGTCATGGTTAAATAAGTTTCCTTGATCATATGTTGGGATATGCATATTAACAATATTCATTTCTCCACCAGAAATAACAGCGTATGCATCAGAAATGCTACATCCCTTAGTTCTTAATGATTTAATTTCTGTACCAGTAAGAGAAATACCACATTCTGTAAAGTCACTTAAAAAGTAGTTAAATGAAGCTTTTCTATTTAACGAAATGATTTTAATGCTTTCCTTCATAAACTAACCTTTCTAAGCCTTTATAGCTTTAAATTAACTAATAATTTACATCAAAATTTAATATAAAGAATTGTAATTATTACAATCCGAGTTTTATTAGTTATAGCGTAATTATACTATCATAATTTGAAAAAGTCTTTTATTAGACTTTGACGTTAATAACATTTTAAAAATTATCTAAGTATTCTATAGTATAAATTATGGATTACATTGATGAACTTCAAAAAATTATAGATTCTTCAAATAGTATCGTTGTTTTTACTGGTGCAGGTATATCTGTTCCAAGTGGAATCCCTGATTTTAGAAGCGCTGATGGAATATATAGCCAAAGAGCGAATGAAAAATATTCTCCAGAAGAAATTATCTCCCATACTTTCTTTTATAATCATCCAGATATTTTCTATGATTTTTATAAATCAAAAATGATATACCCAGAAGCAAAACCAAATCTTGCACATGAATATTTCGCTAAATTAGAAAAGAAAGGCAAGAATGTCACAATTGTTACTCAAAACATTGATGGATTACATCAAATCGCAGGTTCAAAAAGAGTATATGAACTTCATGGCTCAATCCATAGAAACTATTGTGATGAATGTGGGGCCTCATATTCATTAGATGACATTATCAATAGCGAGGCAAAGATTCCTTTTTGTAAGAAATGCCACGCTATTATCAAACCTGACGTAGTTTTATATGAAGAACCTTTAGATGAAAATGTTATTAACTTAGCAATTTCTGCAATTATGACTGCTGATACATTAATTGTTGTTGGTACATCACTAACTGTATATCCTGCAGCAGGATTCTTAAGATACTTCAGAGGAAGAAATCTTGTAGCGATAAATAAATCTAGATTACCAGATAATTTCCAAGTAGATTTGGAGATTAATGAAGATATAGTAAAAGTTGTTGAAAAATTAATATAAAACCAGGTTTTGCCTGGTTTTTTAGTTTTTAAGTTAAGCTAATTCTAAGAATTTCTGATGAAGGAAATCCGCTATTTTTTCACGGTCAACTTTGAATGTAATTGCTAACTCATCGAGTAGCATCAAATGCGCATATTTTAACATTTCTAAATCTGCAGGACCAAATTTAACAACAATACCTAAGTTTGCTTGATTGTTATATAAGTAAAGTTGCTTTGATAAGAAGCCAATATCAAAAGGATCACCACTACTTAGTTTTCTTTTAAATGAATCTCTTCTTTGTTTTGTATTAGCACTAACTTCAACAGTTGCTTGTTTCATAAAAGCAAGAACCTTGTTAGCAGTCTCAATATCAATAATAGGTCTAATAATATTATCAGCTCTAGAAATAGGCACATAAATAGATTCGCCAGTTCCACGATCAGCGACAACAAGATAATATTCAAGGTCGCCAATTTTCTTAATATCTACTATTTGTGCAACCCCATCTCTGAAATGAATAATTTTATCTTGAACCTTATACATACCTCTATTATCTCATTTTTTAGCCCATTATAAAAATAATTTATTTCTCGATAAGTATGGTCTTAATGTGATTTTCCATATGTCAAGAAGGCTATTATTCCCATTTTTTAAGATATAATCACAATTTTATAAAGCATAATAAACGCTCTATTTTCCATGTCTTCTATGAATATTATTAATATGTTCTTCAATAGTAATTGGATGATTATTTACCTCGTTAATTAACAAGGAACCAATAGAATTAATTATTTCACAAGTTAGTGGCTTTTCATTAATAGTCTTATACCATTTGCGAAACGAATATAAATTAAATAAAATACCCTCTACGTTGCTAACCCTTGACGTATCAGCATCCAAAAATATAACAACACTATAACAAGGAACCTCAAATCTAATTAGTTTTTCAATGTATCTGATATGCGTTGCATTTTGCATAATTGGATTGTAAAAGCTATTTTTGTGAATTCTGTTATATCCTATAGTCTGGGTCCAATCTTTTTGATCTTTACCACCGTAAATTCGCCCACGATAATCTTTTGTTTCAATTATAAAAATACCTTTATGTGATATAAAAATATGATCTATTTGAATAGAGTCAGTATTGTCCTTATTTCTACTAGCTAGAAAATTATCGATAATAATTTCATCATTTTCCTTAAGGCGGGCAATAAATCTTGATACTTCCTTTTCGCCCGATTTCCCAGATATATGGGATTTTCTTCCTAGGCTTGCAAAAATTAATGAAATTACAACAAAAGCAACAATTATAAAAACTATAAATCCCATACTGTTAATTATCTAATAAACATTAAGTCATTAAAATAAAAAATCCTCAATTTCTGAGGGTTATATATATAAACCTATAAATATAGGTAATTTTTAACTGGTGGATCTGAAGGGGATCGAACCCTCTACCTCCTCCATGCCATGGAGGCGCTCTCCCAGATGAGCTACAGACCCAAGTGCGATAACTATATTACAATTACAGCGAAGTAAATGCAACTAATTTGACGCACAAAAATAACGTAATTTCTGTAAAAATATATTTATTAATACTTATTTATGATTATTGTTAAGAATTTCTGACTTTTCTTGTTCGAATTCTTCTTGTGTAATAATACCTTCATCACAGAGTTTTTTAAGTTCTCTTAATTCATCAATATAACTCGTTGCTGATTTCTTTGATTTTGTAGATGCCTCATTACCGCTTATACTTTTAGCGACATTTTCTAACGCATCTGCTTTTCTATTTTCAGCATCAAGTTTACTCATTTCAATGTCTGTTTGAACATCTACCAGATTCTTTCTTGAAACAATTAAGTCATTCAATGTTTTCATTATTTCTTCATGGTTCTTCAAGTAATAGATTCTTAATACACCATCACCAGAAGAAGTAGGAATACCATTAACATACATTTTAGGCATAAATGTAGGTCCATGACCTTGTGTAAATTGAACCGCTAAAATGTGATAACCAAAGGAAGAAACCATCTCAACATTATCAATTTCATCTAATCTGTAAGAGAAGTCTTTTTTCGCCAAAACTATTGCATAAGCCCCATATATTCTTTTATTTGTTATTACTAATTTATTCTTTTTAATAGCGGCAAGTTTAAGAATTTGAGCAACGATAAAGAATAATGACATGAGTCCAAAGATAATCATGAAAGGAAATAATTCTATTCCACCAGGGGCGAATATAAATCCGAGGAGGAAACCTATAAATGGGCCAACTAAAATTAATAAACCAAATATTAAAATTAGAATCGCCCCTAAAGAGATTCTAAAAGTTCCTTCTACTAGAATTTCTTCATTTTCTAAATTCTTTCTGATCTCATTCATGCTCATATTCTCCTTAATATTTAGTATACGGGAAATTTTGAAATAATTCAAAATAACACGACTATATCAAAGAATTATCTCTTCTTAACACAAAAATAGAGCTTAAAAAAGCGGGATTTCTTCCCGCACTTCGATGGACCACCAGAGATCCAATCCCTGTACCCAAAACTATATTGATATAAAATCCCTTATTCGCAAGAAGATTTTAAATTTCGGTGGCGCGCTCGAGGCGATTTGAACGTCCGACTTTCACCTTAGGAGGGTGACACTCTATCCAGCTGAGTTACGAGCGCATTTCTTATTATTTATTAAAGAAATTATATATGTCTTCGTAAACAGTTTCTTTAATATCCTCATTTAAAATCTCATGCCTTGCGTGAGGATAGATTTTAATGCTTACATCTTTAACACCACATTTCTTATAGAATTTTTCAAGTTGGTAAGTGTATTTAGAGTATGCTGTAACAGGATCTTCAATACCTGTAATAATAAACATATTTAAATCATTATCTAATTTTTTAAGGGCTTTCTTATTATTAAGTTTTCTCATTCCTTTAATAAATTCCAAACAAAATTGATTATTTGGTCCAAAGCCACATAAAGGGTCCGCAATATAATCATCAACATTCTTAGTGTTATAACTTAACCAATCATATGGGGTTCTTGGAGATTTAATTTTATTGTTAAAGTTGCCAAACATTAATTTGTTAAGTGTGGTTGCTTTCTTATGTTTTGTTTTGTTATTAGTAACCATCTTGGCAATTAAGTTACCTGCTACTAATGCTCCACTTTTTATTCCAGCGCCACATAAAACAATTTTATCTGCAACACCAGGATAATATTGAATAAAATATTGTCCCATAAATGAGCCCATTGAATGAGAGAATATGTATAAAGGTTTTGAGTCAGATTTTAGACTAACTGCAAAATCGTGAATTATATCAACGAAGATAGAAAAACCATCTTCTGGCCAAATACCGATGTTAGATAAATCATCACTAACATTTTCGCCTTGTCCAAAAGCATCAACACAGTATACGTTATAACCTTTTTGGTTTAAATACTCAGCAAAACCCTCATATCTAGAAGAATGCTCTTCCATTCCTTCTAATATAATTACATTTGCAATATTGTCATTAATTTCCCATTTTAAGCCACATAAATCATGACCGTGAAAACTAATTTTAAGTTTATTCATTATTTATCGTAACCTTTAGGATTATTCTTTTGCCAATTCCATGAACTCTTACAAGCATCATAGATTGTTAATTTACTCTTCCAGCCCATTTCTTCATACGCCTTAGTAACATCAGCATAATTTTCATCAACATCACCTGGACGACGTTCACAAATTGTATATGGAATGTTAATGCCATTTGCTTCAATAAAGGCATTTACTAATTCTAGAACAGATGTGCCCTTTCCCGTTCCAAGATTATAAATAACTAAACCTGGATTAGTAGAAAGTTTCTTTAAAGCGGCTAAATGGCCAAAAGCTAAATCGACAACATGGATATAATCTCTTACTCCAGTGCCATCAACAGTTTTATAGTCATTACCAAAAACATTTAATCTTTCTCTTTTACCAATGGCTACTTGAGTAATATATGGCATCAAGTTATTTGGAATACCATTTGGATCTTCACCAATAAGTCCACTTTCATGAGCACCGATTGGATTAAAGTATCTTAAAATCGCAATATTGGCATCTTTATGTTCTTTAGCATAATCCTTGAGCATATATTCAATATCAAGTTTTGTTTGTCCATAAGGGTTTGTGCAACCACCAACTTTATCACTTTCTTTTAAAGGAACATGATCAGGAACGCCATATACAGTCGCACTACTTGAGAAAACAATATTGTGGACATTAAATTCGTCCATTAACTTTAAAAGTACTTGAGCACCCCAAACATTATTTCTTTCATATAGACCTGGATTAGTAACGCTCTCAGCGACACTTTTCAATCCAGCGAAGTGAATAACATCAGTGATTTTTTCTTTTTCAAAAACAACTCTAAATTCATCTTCATTTTGGCAAGATGCTTTATAAAATCTTGGCAAAACTCCAGTAATTTGCTTAATTCTATTTAAAACTTCTGGTTTAGAATTTGAATAATTATCAACGATGACAACATCATGTCCTGCTTTAATTAATTCAACAACAGTATGGGAACCAATATAACCAGTTCCACCAGTAACTAAAATAGCCATTATCTCTTATTAATCTCCTTTACAAGTAATCCACTAGTCATACTTGGATTAGCTTGACCATGGGTAATTTTCATAATTTGTCCAACTAAATAACCTAATGCTCTATCTTTGCCTGCTTTATAATCTGCAATCGATTGAGCGTTATTATCTAAGACTTCATTAATAATTTTAAGTAATGTTGCTTCATCACTAATTAATGAAGATGATGATTCAGCTAAAAGTTTATCGATTGTAGTATCTTCTACTAATAATTTATTAAACATTTCGCGAGCTTGTTTATTGGAAATCTTGCCGTCAGAAATATTTTTAATAAGTTTAATAATGACTTCTGGTTTAAGTTTAAATTCCAAAATAGAAATTTCTTCTTTATTTAATATAGATTGAATATCAACATTAACCCAGTTTGCTGCTAATTTAGGAGATACTCCACCGGCGGTAATCGCATCAAAATATTCACTTACATCCTTATTAGCGAGTAATAAATTACAATCATATTCTGATAAACCAAATCCTTGATATCTAACAAGTTTGCTATCTGCTAATTCGTTAGAAGTTTTAATAGCATTTTCTACAAAATCTTTAGATAAAGTAATAGGAAGAATATTTGGTTCTGGGAAATATTTATAATCTACTGCATCAGTTTTTAATCTCATTAAGACTGTTTCTTTACTAGCTTCATCAAATCTACGGGTTTCTTGTTCAACAGGAATGCCACATAAGATTAAGCCAATTTGTCTAGAGGTTTCAAAATCAATAGCGGTTTTAATGTTATTTAATGTATTAAGGTTTTTAATTTCCACTTTAGTGCCTAAAACATCACTATTTTTGTCTTTCACTGAGATATTAACATCACATCTAAGAGAGCCTTCTTCCATCTTGCCATCACTAACATCAAGATAGCTGACAATAGAACGAATCTTTTCAACATATTTCATTGCTTCTTCGCCTGTATGCATATCTGGGCGGGAAACAATTTCAATTAATGGAATGCCTGCACGGTTATAGTCAAGTAAAGAACAATCCCAGCTATGGAGTTGTTTACATGTATCTTCCTCCATATGGAGTCTTTCTACATTAATTTTCTTTTTACCTTCAGAAGTTTCAATTTCTAAATAACCATTCTTACCGATTGGGTAGAATTGTTGAGTAATTTGGAATCCTTTTGGTAGATCACTATAGAAATAATTCTTACGATCAAAACGAACAACATTATCAATATCCATATGAAGTGCATTACACACTCTAATGGCGTTAATTACTGCTTGTTTATTAACTACTGGCATTGTGCCTGGGAAAGCATAATCAATAACTGTTGTATCAGTGTTTGGATCATCACCAAAAGCAATTGGGGAGGAAGAAAACATCTTGGATTTTGTTTTCATCTCAACGTGTATTTCTAAACCAATAACCGCTTCAAAGTCCATTATTTTGCTTCCTTTGCGCATATATTTTTATATCCAGTGCCCTCTTCAATAGCCTTAGCTAAAACTAAAACACTTTCTTCATCAAAAATCTTACCGGTTAGGTTACCCCCAAATGGCATACCTTCTATAAATCCAATTGGTAATGTTAAAGATGGTTGACCACCAAAATTAGCAATAGCCATAAAGTTATCGGCAATTAAATATTCATTTGATAATTTATCTTCACTAACTGCATCTTTTTTAGGAGCAATTCCTGGAGCTGCTGGTGCATAAATAGCATCATAATCTTTTAAGATATTATTAACGGCATCAACAATTAAGTGACGACATTTTTGGGCTCTAAAGAATAATTCGTCTTGGTTATCTCTTAATAAAGAATAACTACCTATAACAAAACGACGTTTAATCATTTCACCAAAACCTTTAGTTCTAGTGTTAATCATAACTTCTTCAAAAGATTGACCTTCTTGACGGTTACCAAATTTAATACCATCTAAGTTGGCGTTATTACTAGTTGCTTCTGCGCAAGAAATAATGAAATAAGTTGGGAATATAGCCTTAAGTAAGTTCTCGTCCATATCAACATAGTCAACGGTTACGCCTTTATTACGTAAGTTCTCAATTGATTTATTAAATGCATCAATAACGTCGTGATTAGAAATAGAATTGATTATTCCGTTAATTACTGCAACTTTCATTCCTTTAACAGGTTTATTTAAATCAACAACCAAATCCTTAGTGGAAGAAGTCATATCATGTTCATCTCTACCAGAAATAGCTTTTAAAACGCTGGATGAATCTTCAACATTTCTAGTGAAGAAACCAACGTGATCCATTGATGGAGCAAATGGGAATAAACCATATCTTGAGATTCTACCCCATGTTGGTTTGAATCCTACTAATCCTGCAAAAGATGCAGGTTTTCTAACACTATCACCTGTATCACTTCCTAATGAGAACGGAACAATACCACTACTAACATTACTAGCACTGCCACAGCTTGAACCACCTACTAATCTAGTATGAGATTTATCCCAAGGATTATATGTCATACCTAAGTGACCAGTAGTACCACTACCACCCATAGCTAGTTCATCCATTGTAGTTTTCGCAATTAAAATCGCACCCTTAGAAAGTAACTTATCAATTACGGTTGCATTAAATAATGGAACATAACCATTTAAAATATTGCTACTTCCACATGTTGGGATGTCTTTGGTAGAAAAATTATCTTTAGCAGTAAAAGGAATGCCCCAAAATAAATCATTCTTATCTTTGGAATTTAAATCCTCTAATTGCTTCTTTATTTCATTCTCGCAAATATATTCAAAAGCGTTATTCGTGTCACTTTTGCAGGCTAAAAGAGCTTCATTAGCAAGTTCTTCAGGAGTAACTTTACCAGTAATAAGGAGCTCATGTAACTCGGTAATAGAAACACCTAAATATTTCATAATTATCCAATTACCTTTGGCAAACGAATTTGTCCGTCTACTACATCTTTAGCGTTTTTAAGTGCTTCATCTCTATTTAATGGTTTTTCACTAACATCTTCTCGTAAGAAACTTGTTTCAAATGTATAAGGAAAAGTCATTGGTGAAACTTCATCAATATCTTTTATATTACCTACTAATTTCATTTGCTCAATGATAGTAGCAAATTCCTTCAATAAGGTTTCATATTGATCCTCAGACATATCAAACATAAGATTTAATGCTGATGTTTTTAATAAATCTTTATCAACTTTTTTCATAAACTAAAAATAGTTTAGCACTCCAAAGAAAAAATTTCATTATTTAGACAATTTAAGGAATTCTTGTTCATCAAGAACCATAATGCCTAATTCATGTGCTTTATCGAGTTTGCTACCAGCTTCTTCTCCTGCGATAACAATATCTGTGGCTTTGCTAACTGAACCAGTAACCTTAGCGCCAAGATTTTCTAATATTTCAGTGGCTTGTTTTCTTCCCATTGAGGATAATGTTCCAGTTAAAACACAAATTTTACCTGAGAAGAATGAGTTTGCAGCGACAGCAGTAACTCCTTTAAATTCAAAATTTTGACCTTTTTGTTTAAGTGTTTCAATAAGCGCTTTATTTTCTTTATCATCAAACCAAGTAGTTAAACTTTTTGCTACTGTAGGACCAACATCAGGAATTTCTAATAATGATTCTTCATTTTGTGAAGCTAAAGAATCAATTGTATAGAATTTTCTAGATAATGTTTTTGCCATCTTTTCGCCAACTTCTTTAATACCAAAACCAAATAGTACTCTTTCTAATGAATTTGCTTTAGATTTTTCTATGGCGTCAAGTAAGTTATCGACCGACTTTGCTTGCCAACCTTCAAGAGCGATAATTTCATCTCTATGTTCCGATAAACTATACAAATCCGCAATATTTTTGACAAATCCAAAATTAAATAATTGTTCTGCAACTTTCTCACCAAGGCCTTCAATATCCATGGCATCTTTACTTGCGAAGTGAATAATTTGTTCAATCTTTTTAGCGTCACAATGAGGGTTTAAACAGAAGTGTAATGCATCAACTTTTGTTAATATTGCTCCACATACAGGACAAACAGTAGGCATAATAAATTCTTTTTGAGATCCATCACGTTTTTCTTTAACAACTTCCACTACTTCAGGAATAACATCCCCTGCTTTTCTTAACTTAACAAAGTCGCCAATCATTAAGCCCTTTTCAACAATAAAGTCTTCATTGTGGAGCGTTGCTCTTTGTACTAAAGAACCAGCAACTCTAACAGGTTGCAAAACAGCGTTAGGGGTAATCTTTCCTGTTCTACCGACAGTGAAAATTATATCTTCTAACTTAGTGATTACTTCTTCTGGAGGGAATTTATAAGCAATTGCCCAACGAGGAGTTTTAGATGTATAACCAAGTTTGTCATACAAAGACATGTCATCAACTTTAATAACGATACCGTCGATATCATAATCTAATGTTGGTCTTTTCTCAGTGTATTCAGCGATATATTTAATAACTTCTTCAATACCATTACAGATGCGTCTTTCATGGTTGGTTCTAAAACCTAAATCATCTGCCATTTGTAAGGCTTTTGAATGGTATTTTAAGTCAAAATCTTTAGCGTTTACAAAATAATACCAGAATGCTTCAAGGTTTCTTTTAGCAGCAATAGAAGAATCAAGTTGTCTAACACTTCCTGCTGCAGCATTTCTAGCATTAGCAAAAAGCGGTTCTCCACTGGCTTCTCTTTCTTTATTTAAATTTATTAATACTTTCTTAGGCATGTATACTTCGCCACGGATTTCTAATTCATCAGTTACTTTGATGTGAGGTGGAATGGATTTAATTGTGACAACATTACTTGTTACATCTTCTCCAGTAGTTCCGTCACCTCTAGTAACGGCATAACAAAGTTCGCCATTTTTATAAACAAGTGACATTCCTAGGCCGTCTATTTTCATTTCGGCCATATAGGTTACTTTGTCTAAACCAGTAGCTTCTTTAATCTTTCTATCAAAATCTCTTAAATCATCATCATTAAAAGCGTTTGCTAATGAAAGCATCATTCTTTTATGTTTAATCTTTTTAAATTCATCTTGCACAATACCGCCAACACGTTGAGATGGAGATAATGGAGATATCAATTCTGGATTTTCTTTTTCAAGTAAAAGTAATTCCGCCATTAGACGATCATATTCACTATCAGGAACAGAAGGATTATCTAAAACATAGTACTCATAATTGTATTGCTCTAATAATTTTGTAATTTCTGCAATTCTTTGTTTGGCATCCATAATTATTTATCTCCTTTTGAAACCGCGATATGGTTTCCAAGAATAGATTTAATTCCGTGTTCTTCAAAATTTACCTTAATAATATCATCATGTTCAAGTGCAATAACAACACCTTTACCCAACTTTCTATGAATCACAATATCGCCAACTTTCCAATCAGTTATACCATTTGTAACAGGCGCTTTTGGTTGTTCAATAATTTCAGGTTCTTTAATAGTTTTCTTAAATGGATCGTAATGTGGTCCATCATTAAAAATATGGTGATTTGATATGGTTTTTGAACTTTTGTATGGGTTATAGTCATCTTTTACAATATGAGTATTTCCACTTTCAAAAAGGAATCTTGATGGTACTAAAGATGTACCTACAACATAGGAGAAGCCACCGGATAAAGTAAGATACAATTTTTGTTTAGCTCTTGTCATAGCGACGTAAGCTAATCTTCTTTCTTCTTCCATTCCCTCAAAACCACCTTCAACAATAGAATGATTGCTTGGGAATACGCCTTCATTAAGTCTAACAACAAATACAACAGGGAATTCTAAGCCTTTAGCAGTATGTATTGTCATTAATGTTACGTGCTCACCATTATCAACATCATCTTGAGCGCTATTTAAAGTAATGTTTTGCAAATATTCATCAAATTTAGAATCTGGTGACTGTCTTGCGAAATGTCTTATATCTTCAAATAATTCCTTTACGTTTTCTGTACGATCTTGACCATCGTCATCATCAGAAAGATAACTATAATAGCCTAAAGAGGTAATCATATCTTCAAGAACTTTAGAATATGTTTCAGTTTCACTAGCTAATTTAACTTTTACTTGTTCTAATAATTCCACCATTATTTTTAAAGAATTAAGAGCTTTGTTTGGAACATTGCTTTCATCAGCATCAACATCTTTAACATAGTTATATAAAGATTGTTCGTGATCTTCCGCTTCTTTAAATAAAGTTTCTAAAGCGGCATCTCCTAATCCTCTTCTTGGAACATTACAAATACGTTTAAAGGAAATATCATCTAAAGGATTAACTAACAAACGGAAATAAGCTAAAACATCTTTGATTTCTTTTCTCTCAAAGAATTTTAAACCTCCACAGATGATGTAATTAATACTCATTCTATTTAGAGCAGTTTCTATATCTTTTGTTACATATGAAGAACGATATAAAACAACGATATCTTTATATTCATATCCTTCATATTGGACTAATCTTTTGATTTCCCTAGCAATGTAGTCACCTTCACTCTGGGTTGTTCCAGCACCAAAAACAGTAATAGGGTCTCCGCCTTTTTGTTCAGTATATAAATCTTTTTTAATTCTCATCTTATTATAGGCAATGAGTTTATTAGCGGAATCCAAAATTACTTGTGTACTACGATAGTTACAATCAAGGATAATTGTGTCTATGTTACCAAACGTTTTATTCATTTCAAGGATAATATTTTGGTTAGCCCCTCTCCAGGTATAAATTGTTTGGTCAGGATCACCAACAACATATAGATTAGTTAAATCATTCATTAAATATTTAACCATCTTAAATTCAGTATTATTAGTGTCTTGGAATTCATCAATTAAGATATGTTTATACGCATTTTTCCACTTAATTCTAACTTCTGGATAGTTTTCCAAAATGTAGTTAGTTTTAAGTAAAAGGTCATCAAAATCAAGACATTTCATCTTTTCTTTTTCTTCTTCGTAACGAGTATAAATCTCTATACATTCTTTTTCTTCTGGAAATGAAAAATTACTAATCTTACAATCTTCAGGTTCAATTTCTTTTAACTTTTGTCTTCCAATATATGCTTGCGCCATTTTGACAATTGGATCTTTCTTTTTATATCCCATGGCAGCGCATATATCTTTTATTAATGTGGTCTGATCTTCATCATCAAGAATTGTAAAGTTAGATGGATAATCTATTAAATAAATTTCACGACGTAAAAACATTACAGCGAAAGAATGAAATGTTTTAATTGTTAATCCGTTTTGACAATCTGGAATGAGTTTATACACTCTTTCATTCATTTCTTTAGCAACTTTATTAGTGAAAGTGAAAGCTAAGATATCCCAAGGTTCTGCAAAAGCATTTTGCAATAAATAGGCAATTCTATATGTTAAAACACGGGTTTTTCCACTTCCTGCACCAGCGATAATTCTGACATATTTTGAAGAGGTCGTAACCGCATCTTTTTGTTTCTTATTTAACTCTGTTTCTATATTCATATATTGCTAAGCAATATATTATCATATTATATGTTTGCTAGCAATTAAAATTCTAAATAATTAGCAATATTATCAGCGCCACATATATTCATAGACAAGAAGTGATCTTCAATTATTAAGAGGGTTGGAGTACCTCTAATTGCTATGTCTTCAGGATTATATGTTCCAATTGTAAAAGCAGTATTTGAGACGATTTTTATTTGATCTGAAAACTCTAAATAATAGAAATTATCATCCCCTAAAGAATATGGGATTATTTGATTTTTGATCTTCCCACAGTGGGTACAGGTTTTAGAAAATATGTAGACATAATAAAAGTTAGAATCTTGAAGAAAAACTTCATTTTTTGTAATTAATTTATCTTCGATCATTGAATATTCATATGCTGGTGCCTCCTCTATTGTTTCCTCAATAGTTGGGCTACAGGCAACAGTAGATAAACATAACAATAATAACGGTAAAAATTTTCTCCTCATAATTAATAATGGGGATACTTTTTTGATTTTTATAAAAATTCTGAAATTTTGTTAAAATAAGTTTGTGAAACTTAAAAAATCTGAAACTCTTTTACAAAACATTGCTTACATGGGCATCATGGCAGCTATTAATGTCATTTTTGTTTTGCTATCATCTTTTATTCCAGTTTTTTCAATCATTTTAGTTATATTTCTCCCATTAGTGAGCACTATTGTGACTCTTTTTTGTAAGAAAAAATATTACATCATATATGCCGTAGCCACTTTAGGTCTTTGTATGCTTGTAACAATTTGGAATATTAGCGATTCACTATTTTATGTTTTCCCAAGTTTAATAACAGGATTCCTTTTTGGAGTGGGTATTGAGAAGAGATTCCCAACAATATATTTGATAGTGTCTTCCAGTCTTCTTCAAATAGGATTTTCTTATCTTGCAATACCAATTATCGAACTAATAACAGGGATGAATTATTTAGACACATTTATCCGATTACTAGGAATACAAAGTTATACTTATTTGTACTACCTCATTCCAGTTATTTTTATGTCTATTGGTTTAGCTCAATCTACATTAAATTATGGAGTGATAAATTTAGCGTTGCCTAAAATAGGAATAGAAGAAAAAAGTGAAGATTTGCCACAAATTTTTAACTTTTTGATAATAATTATCCTTAATTGTTTATTAGCCTTATTTGTGATAATTTATCCGATTATTACTCTACTTATTTTAGCCATAATTATCCCAATTTCTGTATATGAAACAGTGAAGATGATTATGGGTAAAAATATCTTAAAATTTGTTCTAATTTGTGCATCATTAGTAGCAACAATATTTTTGTTTATTACAACCTATAACTTTATCGTGGTTCCAC
The DNA here is from genome assembly GCA_045601085.1 of Bacilli bacterium. GTDB lineage: Bacteria > Bacillota_I > Bacilli_A > RFN20 > CAG-826 > JAZRZD01. Next base: position 59,856 of record JAZRZD010000016.1, read on the forward strand.
TACAATTTGTTACGCTTTCTTTTTATTCTATTTGCATTGGAATTATTGGATTTATCCATTAATTGTTTTTTAATAACAAGAAAGTTTATAGAATAGTAGATATGAAGAATTTATTAAAAAGTTTTGGTAAAGGCCTTTTATATTTAATAGCTTTTCCTGCTATATTGGTTGTTCTTTCAGTTTTAGCAATTGTAGGCATTGTTATTTTTATTGTCTTAGGGATTAAGGGAGCAATCTTATTCTTCCAAGGCAAATCATTATTTAACGACCTCCCAGAAGATATAGAAGTAAGAAGACTTAAAAACATTTCTGTTGCACCAGTTGAAGAAATAAAACCTGAGCCATCAAGCGCAGATGTTTTTTTCACTACTGCAAATAGTTATAGTTATATAAACGAAACTGAATCTCAACCACAAGAACAAGAACAAGAGCTTGAGCAAGAAAATAATACAAATACCGAAGAAATAAAGGAGGATAATAGCAATGAATATTAATCTTCTTTTATCTTTAAGCGAAGGCGATAAGAGATTCTTAATCGCTGTATTATTAATCGTTATTCTTTTGTTTGTTTTAATTTATTTCATTGGCAAATTAGTGATTAGAGTAATGAAATATCAAGGTCAAAAACTTGATGAACAAGTATCAGATGCTGTTAAATTGAAAGTTATTAAAAATAGAAAACATTTTGTGAAATATTCAAATAGCAAAAACTGGAGAATATTCTTTAAATCAGTTTGGATTCCACTATGTATTATAGCTTTTGCATTCTTAATTTTAGTTATCAGAAATGCAATAAATAATGATTGGGGTTATAATCCATTTAACTTTAAAGATGGATTTGGATCTTTGAGTTTTATTTGGGATTTTGACAATGCTGAATGGACAGAAGTGTTTCCACTACCATTTAAGTTATTAAAAGCATGGCCAGAACTATTATGTGGTCCATGTCCAAATGGAGCCGCTTGGGCAAGTTATATCTTTGTTCCATGCATCTTTATTGGTGGAATATGGTATTTATTATTACTTCAAGCTGTTGTTGCTAGATGGATTAGAACCAAACAATTAGCAAAATCAATTTACAGCCCAAAATTAGATGAGTATCACAACGATTCTCAAATAAATAATAACAATATAGAACCACCAACGATTTAGAAACCGATTACGATTTTTAATATTTGATAAACAATATATACAACTAAAACGACATCAAAAATAATGAAAGCCCAAAGACATCTAAATCTTGCTTTTTCTTTTCTTTCTTGTTCTTCAGTAGAAATAATATTTTTGGAATCGTCGTTCATAATTAATATTTAATAGTGTTACTTGTTCTTGGATATGGAAGAACATCTCTAATGTTATTAACACCAGTAATGTACATAAGTAATCTTTCAAATCCAATACCAAAACCAGAGTGGACACATCCACCATATCGACGTGTATCAAGATACCATTCAAGACCTTTGGTAATACTTAATTGATCCATCTTTTCTTTTAATACATCATAACGTTCTTCTCTTTGTGAACCACCGACAAGTTCGCCAACACCTGGAACTAATAAATCGCATGCAGCAACTGTTTTATTATCTGGATTAATTTTCATGTAGAAAGCTTTAATCTCTTTTGGGTAATCAATTAAAAATAATGGACCTTTGACTACGTTTTCGGTCAAATATCTTTCATGTTCGGATTGTAAATCCATGCCCCATTCAATGTTGTTATTATCAAATTTATGACCATTTTTAACAGCGTCTTGAAGAATCTTAATGCCGTCAGTATAAGTCATAATTTTAAATTCTGAATTTAATACATGTTCTAATCTTTCAAACAATGTTGTATCAATCATAGAATTGAAGAACTTCATTTCTTCAGGACATGCAGTAAGAATGTAATTAATACAGTATTTAATGCAATCTTCAATAACACTCATGTTTCCTTTTAAATCACAGAAAGCCATTTCTGGTTCAATCATCCAGAATTCGCTAGCATGTCTAGTTGTATTAGAATGTTCAGCTCTAAAAGTAGGGCCAAAGGTATAAACATCTCTAAATGCTAAAGCAAATGGTTCAACGTGAAGTTGACCAGAAACTGTTAAGTTAACATCATGGCCATAGAAGTCATCAGATTTTTTACTATCGTGTGCGATAACATCAAATACATTACCAGCACCTTCGCCATCATTAGTAGTAATAAGAGGAGTATGAACATATACGAATCCTCTTTCTTGGAAAAATTCATGAATCGCTAAAGATAAAACACTTCTAACTCTAAATACAGCTTGGAAAGTATTTGCTCTTGGACGAATATGTGCAATATCACGTAAGAATTCAAACGAACATCTCTTCTTTTGGAGAGGATAATCTTCATCAACACCACCAAGTAAAATAGCATCTGTTAATTCAATTTCAAATGGTTGTTTTCCTTCTGGTGTAAGTTTAAGTTTTCCTTTGATTTCTATTGCAGATCCCGTAGAAAATTTAGCAATTGCATCGTGATTATTTGTATTATTTGTGTACACTAATTGGACATTTTTAAAGTATGTGCCATCATTAAATTCAATGAAACCAACTGCGCCATTATCACGATTGGTTCTAACCCATCCTTTTAAAGATACTTCGCTTAATTCTTTTAAAGCATCAATGTCATGACTAACAACTACATCATATAGTTCAAAGTTTGTAGTTTCTTTCATACTCTTTCTCCTCCAATTGTAAAAATAAGTATAACACGAAATTTATTAAAATTTCCTATAATCTTCTATTCTCCAATTTGGATCCACTGAAATATCTAAATCGGCGAATAATTTTTGTTCATATAAATGCTCAGCAACTTTAGCAATCATCGCAGCATTATCTGTGCAACACCACATGGGTGGTAAATGAAGTTTTACTAAATGTTTATCTGTTACATCCTTAACTACTTCTCTTAGTGCTTTATTGGCACTTACTCCACCAGCAAGAAGCACTTCTTTAATATCATATTTATCTATAATCTTATCAACACGGTTAGCAATAAGATTTGTAGCGACATCTTGGAATGATTTGCACATATCATCCACATTCACTTGTTCATTATTTTGTTCCATTTTATGGACCATATTAATAACATTTGTTTTTAATCCTGAGAATGATACCTCTAATGTATCTTCTCCTTTTAAAGGAGTTGGTAAATTATAAGTATGTTTACCGTTAAGAGCATGACGCTCAATATGAACTCCACCAGGATATGGTAAACCAAGCACTCTAGCAACTTTATCAAATGATTCACCAATAGCATCATCTCTAGTTTCTGCAATGATATCAAAAGATAAATGGTCTTTCATTAATACAAATTCAGTATTACCACCAGAAACTACAACAGCTAAAAGTGGGAAATGAAGTTCATCCACATATTCATTTGCATATATATGTCCAGTTAAATGGTGAACTGGAATAAGTGGTTTGTTATATAACATTGCTAATGTCTTAGCAGCTTGCATTCCTACGTGAAGAGCACCAATTAATCCTGGCCCTCTAGTAACTGCAATAGCGTCCACATCTTCCATTTTTATATTTGCGGTTTCTAAAGCTTCTTTCAAGACAACAGAAATGTTTTCGGTGTGTAATCTTGAAGCTATTTCAGGCATAACTCCACCATATTTTTCATGGATAGCAATTTGAGTAGAAACAATATTGCTTAATAACTTGCCATCACGGGTAATAGCAATAGAGGTTTCATCACAACTTGATTCAATCGCTAAAATAGTAGCCATTATATTTTTACCTCCGCAATCATATAGATAGCATCTTCGCCATTGGAGTAATAATGAGGTTTAATACATTCTTGTTTAAAACCATGTTTATTATAGAAATTAATGGCGTTTTGATTACTTTTTCTAACTTCGAGAGTTATTGTTGAAATCTTTTTAGCGTAACATTCATTAAAAACTTCATCCATCATAGCGGAACCTAATTGATGGCGTTGAATGCCTGGATGAACAGCAATCTGGCAAATAGTAGCAGATGAAAATGTTTCCCAAAAAACTACAAAACCCAAAACGCTTTTAAGATTATCTTCCTTACTTTCTAATTCAATAACCCAAGTGTTACTTACAGGATTATCATACATTTCATAATGAAAATCCTTCTCTTTCCAATGAGCAGTAAAGCATAGATTTTCAATTTCAAGTACAGCAGGAAGGTCTTTCTCTTCCATCTTACGAACGTCAACATTTAAATACTTCATAATTAATCCTTAAGATAAACAGGTTTGACCCCTAAGATATCTTTGCTTTTAAATTCATCTTGCTTGAATGAAAGCATTTGATCAAATATATTGGTTTGTTTTCCATCTATTCCAAGGTATTTTGTATCACCGCAAACAACATAATCCTTATGATTTTCAATAAACGATAATACTTCATCATTTGTTAATATCTTGTCATTAATAATTGAGTTAGTGCCTTGATAGACAGCAAAATAACTTCTGCCACTTCTTGCATTAATTAAGCAAATAGAATTATTATCCCCATCTTTTAAAGCAGCTAATGAACTAACTTCATAAATAGGAATGTTAAGAACAAGTGCCATAACTTTAGCAATAGTAACAGCAATTCTGGTGCCAGTATAACTACCTGGACCAATAGTGACAACAATAGAATCTAAATCACTATTTGCGATGTGATTTTCTTCCATCAACTTCTTTATTTCAGGAATCATCAATTCACTTTGTTTTTGCCAAGCTTCATAAAAAACACTAGCAAAAACGCCATTTTCTTTAGCTAATGCAACTCCAAGTTTGGTTGTAGAAGAATCAAGTAATAAGGTAATCATATTATTTCTCCAACATTTAAATAATTAGATGAAATTGTGATTTCTCTATCTCCGTCATTATTAATTATTGCCACTTCTAAACAACTGTCTCTATTAATAAATTCTTCAATGTATTGTGGCCATTCAATAAAAGTTAAGCCAGTTTCAATACCAATGAATTCATCTAATCCAATATCTTTGTTAGCGTCTTCTAATCTATATGCATCAATGTGGACCAAAGGCTTAGTTCCCTCTAGATAAAGTTTCATGATATTGAACGTTGGAGATAAAACCTTCTCCTTAATAGAAAGACCACTAGCAACACCTTTAACTAAACACGTTTTGCCTGCACCTAAATCACCACACAAAATACAAACTGTGCCATTAGGCAAGACTTTTGCAAGAGTTTCGCCTAAGGAAAAAGTTTCTTCTGCTGATTTGCAGCATATATTTTTTTTATATTTATATTCCATGTTTTTTGAATGTCTTTTCTTTATAGATTGCGTAATAGTTTTCAATGTTTGAATCAGCGAATGGGAATGTTCCTTCCTTCATTTTCTTAACTATTTCCTCAGTTTGATAATTAAGAACTTTATCTAATTCATCACTATAACCATATCTTTTCATATGTTTTCCATATTCTTTTTCATCTAGGATTTTAATGGATTTGTCAGGGAATAATTTTGCATCTAAATCGTAATCAATATATACAATACTTTCCTTAGACAAAATAGCAGGGGAAGCAATATTGCAGTAATAACAAATGCCGTCATTTTTAAACATGCAAATTACATTCCACCATTCTTTTTTTGAGAAAATAGTAACTGCAGGTTCATGTGTAAACCAACATCTTCCGTTAGTTTCTGTAACTTTAGCTTTTCTAGAAGCAATAACAATAAAGTCTTCATTATCTTCCACAACAAAACCTCGATCCCATCTACGGTGAATGGATCCATCATGTTTATAAGAAGATATATAGACCCAGGAATTCTTCTTCATAAAACTACTTAATTAATAATGTCGCAAGTTTTAATGCTTCAGTAACCTGTTCCTTAGCAATATTTAAAGTTTCACCATTAACTGGTTTATCAAAAGGCACATTGATAATTGCATTGCTATAACTTAAATAAATACCAGTATGTCCTTCAAATACAACAATGGTGAAATTGAGTAATGGCTCTTTAATTTTGATTGCCTTTGCAGCAGAGACAAATTTGCTACCTAATGCTTTAACAGCTTCTGCATTTGCTGCATAAATTGTAGTGTCTTCATCTTTAGAAATTTCTTGCAAATCTTCAACATTATTTGGAATATCGTATTTTTGATCACCAGAAGTTTGAGTAGTAATAACCACTCTTCCATTAAGAGAAACATCGTTCCTAATTGTGATATATTTACCTGCGAATAAAACTTCAGTACATTGACGTTTTTTCTCGTCAATAAATTGTTTGTTCATTGAAATATCATAAGTATCAAAACCTGTTCCCTTAATTGTGCCACTAATATGATCGCGGCAGAAAAATGCAGTAACATCTTTATATACAAAATCGGAATTAATGTCACTTTGAGGAATCTTTCCATCAATTTCCCAACATAACTCTGATACGTCAGGGTTATTGAAAATGATTTTGTTATAACAATCAGTTACGATTTCTATGTACTTTTTAACATGAACTGGATATTTTCTTTTTCTCCAGAAATACATAAAAATTGTATAGGCAATCGCTAATCCAATAACTCCAACACCTGCCCACATAAGGCCTGGAATTTCCTTATTTACAAACATAATTAAGCCGCCACATGTTAGGGCAACAACAACAATCATATTAATAACAGACCATCTTTTATTAGATTTAAAATCTTTTAAAACAGATTCACGTTCAGCCTCTATTTTTTCAAGACATTCATTCTCTGGAGCCATAACTATAGGGGCTATAACGTTTTCATTGATAACTTTTGTTTCTCTTTTTCGCATAAAAAGACCTCGCTACATATAAATATAGCATATATTAATCACTTTAGTGAATGCCCTATGGAATTATTTGAAACGTTTATTTATTCTTCCTATTACTGGATACAAAATAACCGAGCAAACTAAACAAATTCCTAAAGATGGAAGAATATAAGGCAATTGATATATAAGCGATGGAATAAAAGACAAGTTATAGTAAATAATTCCTGACAATGTAGCTGCGGATAAACGTATAAATCCAAATAATAAAATTCCAACAATTAAAAACATTATTGAAAACTTATTCTTTTTAAATATCAAACCATTGAAAAGTCCCACAACACTTACCGCACCAAATCCAAGTAAATAATCAAATGGATAGGTAAATAAACCATACCCATCGAGCAAACAACTTACAAAACCAAATATAATCCCACAGCCAAGAAATGATTTAACAAATCCTTTACGTAATGCCAAAACAATTAAAGGCAAACAAGAAAAAGAAATAGAACCGCCTGAAGAACCAATCTTTATCTTAAACATCGGAAGATCTAGCACTAAAGCCATACCAACAAGAATTCCTATCTCACATATGTCTTGAATTGATAAAGCAAACTTCCCAAAAATTCTTGATAAATATGTAAATAAAAAATATAAAAACACGATGATATAAATTAGGAAACATCCACTATAATTTATAATATCTAAATTTAACCCACTTGTTAAAGATAATACATATGGAAATGTGAAAAACATTACAATGGAAATAACTAGGACAAGAAATCCAATAATATTAATATAATTTTTATTTGGGAAGAAACTTAAAAATATAAATCCAAAAATTAAAAATAATAGGATATTTGCATATAAAATCAACACTAAATCATTTGAATTTAATAAATAATCAAATACAGATAAATATGACTTATTGATTAAGAATATTGGACCAAAAATCAAGCTTAAAAATATAAGCAATAAGATGCTAATTTTTATGTAACAAGTTTTAACCATAAAAATAACCTCCTTTCGGAGGCAAAATACAACTTCCTCCGCCAGCATTATCTGGATCAGGTAAGGTCGATTCGAAGAAGAATCCTCTCAGCCGAGTTATTGCTCAGCTCCCTATCAATATTCTAAACTTTTTTAGTTGTTAATCCACTTAATTTCTTTAAGCTTATTCTTTTTTAAATATTCATTGGCTAACTTAAAATGATTACAGCCGAACCAACCACCTCTATTTGCAGATAATGGTGAAGGATGGTTTGCTTCTAAAATTAAATGATTAGGATTGTTGAGATACTTTTTAAGTTTCTTTGCATTGCCACCCCAAAGCATAAAAACCATTGGTCTAAATTGGTGGTCAAGAGTCTCGAGTATATCACCAAGAAATTTATGATAATCATCAATATTATGAGATAAAGGTTCATGTTCCCTAACAGTTAACAAGGAGTTTAATAAGAACACGCCTTGTTTTGCTAAATAAGTTAAATCCCCAGAGTTAAAAGACATTGAAGTTTGATATTCATCCGCTATTTCTTTATAAATATTTTTTAAGCTTGGAGGCAAGACTATACCAGAAGGGACAGAAAATGCTAGTCCCATTGCTTGACCAGGTTCATGATATGGATCTTGACCAATGATAACCACTTTTATATCTTCTAGTTTTGTTAGCTTAAAAGCATTAAACATTAAAGGCCTTGGTGGATAAACCGTGTGAGTAGAATATTCTTCATCTAAAAACTTGTTTAAAGACTTTGAATAGTCTTTCTCTTTAATGTACGCAAATGCCTCATTCCATGTTTTGAAAGATTTAATCATATTCGTAATTTTATCATTATCTTATATAATAAGAAAGAATATGAAAGTATTAGTTGTATTCAATCATCCTGCACCATATAAAGTTAAACAATTTAACGAATTAGCTAAATTGGTTGATTTAACTGTAATATTTGAAAGAGATTCTGCAAGTGATAGACCTGCATCTTTTTACGCTAATAACAATTATCAATTCTCACACATGTTCTTACTTACTGGATATTACGGAAAAGAAAACTCCCGTTCCAATGAATTAAGAAATTATTTAAAAATCCATGCTAAAGAATTTGATCATATCATAATGAATGGCTATAGCACTTCATGCGAAAGAAAGGCCATCAAATATTTACATAAAGAAAGGATTCCTTTTATCTTAATGATTAATGGAGGGGTCATCCATAAAGAAACATTTATTAAATCACTTTATAAAAAGTCTTATATATCAAAAGCATGTAGATATCTTTCTCCAAATGTAGAATCAAATAAATATTTATTAAAATATGGGGCTAAACAAAATCTAATTGATTTATATCCATATTCATCAATCTTAAAATCTGATATATCAACCGCTAAATTAACAGAAGAAGAAAAAGTTCAAATCTTAAACGAATATAATCTTCCAAATAAGGGCATTATTATTTGCCCAAATCAATTCATAAAAAGAAAAAATAACTTAGTTTTGATAGAGTATTTCAAAGATTTGCCTCAAAATCTTGTATTAGTAGGCAACGGTCCTTTAAAGCATAAATACGAAAGAATTATCAAAAGAAATCATCTTAAAAATGTATTCATTATTAACCCTGTAACAAAAGAAAAACTCTTTAGTTTATATAAAGCTTCCGACGGCACAATATCCTTATCAAAAGAAGACATCTTTGGTCATACAGTAATTGAGAGCTTTGCGTGTGGCACTCCTGTTATTGCTTCCAGTGATATTATTGCGGCAAAAACATCAATCATAAATGGTAACAATGGATTTATTGTTGATCCAAATAACAAAGAATGTGTGATTGAAGCAATTAGCAATATTAAATCTATTGATTTTGATAATTGTGTTAAAACAGCACAAACGATGACACTTGATTTAAGTGCTTTAAAAATAAAGGAATCACTAAAATGAACATTATATATATAACTACGGCACAAGACCAAAATGCATATAAAAACTTTGTTGCGTTATGGTCAAAAAAACCAAATCCAAGCAATCAAAATTTCCATAATAAGATGATAAGGTGTCTATCCAAAACTAATAGGGTAGATGTTATTTCAATTCGCCCATTTTCAAGAACAATGGTAAAAACAAACAAGTTAATTAGTACTGAAAATGTAACCACAAATATCCACTGGCACTACATTGCCATTAAACGAAATTTATTTTTTAGATTTACAAACGTATTAAATGAAAGCTTAAAAATTTGTAAAAATTTGCCAAGTGACGCAATTATTGTTTGCGATTCAATAAACCCACTTTGCGTTGCGGCAGCAGATAAAATTAGAAAGAAACTCAAACTTAAGACAGTAACATTCTGTACAGATTCGCCAAGTAACATTACTGGAACTAAAAAGTCTTACACTATGTATCTACTAAATAAAGCAAAGAAGTTTGACGGATACATTTCCTTAACTACCGAACTCGGCGAATTATATGGTGAGAATAATCCAAATCATTTAGTGATTGAAGGAATAGTTGAACCATTAAAAAATCATCCAGGACAAATTTCTCTTACTCGTCCATATTTCTTTTTTGGAGGAGCACTATTACCTAGATACGGTATCTATGAACTTATAGATGCATTCAATGAATTCTCAGCATTTAATAAAGATGTCGATTTAGTAATATGCGGACATCACGCTGATGAACAAACAATTGAAAAATGTATAAAAAACAATGCAAATATCAAATATTTTGGAACTCTTGATGTTGCGGATATTATTTCATTAGAGCAAAATTCTCTTGCTTGTATTAACCCTAGACCTTTTAATGCTGACTTAGATCGTTATTCTATTCCAAGCAAAACAATTGAATACTTTAATAGTGGCAGAATTACCATTTCAGGAAGATCAAGTAAGTTACAAAAGAACTTCTTTAATGAAGCTATCTGGCTAAAAGAATCAACAAAAGATGAAATTAGAAATGCGTTAAACAAAGTTGTATCAATGGATGAAAAAGAAAGAAATGAAATTGCTTTATCAGCTCAAAATAAAGCTCAAAAATTATATTCATTCGATGTTATAAATAAGAAAATACTAGACTTTTTATCAACGATTCGTTAAAGAATCATTTATATTTTTAATCATGGCATTATAGGAGAAGGTATTATCATAATATCTTTTTGAATTGTCTCCTAATGCCTTAATATCTGATTTATCCATATTACCGAACTTTTCAATTGCCTCAGCAATAGCATGGAAATCATTATTAACAACAAAACCACATTGGGCATCTTCAATTACTTTTTTGCCATCACCACTTAAAACGCCCAATATTGGTTTAGCAAAACACATTGCCATCTCTAATTTGTTAGGAATTGTTTTACCAACATAACCATTATCAGCTAAATAAACATAGATAGCATCAGCACCGCTAACATACTCAACTGCTTTCTTACTTGGAATTGGGCCATAGTAAATTACGTCAGATTTAAATTTATTAATATTTTCTTCCAACTCACCACTTTTTGGACCCATACCAATGATATGGAAACTAATATTTTTATTATTTACTAAAGACATTATTTCTGGAATATCTTCAACGTGTTGTAATAAACCAATATTTCCACAATATAAAATGTTAAAGCCTTTTCCATATGACTTAACTTCATTTGTAGATTCAATTAATGAGCATTGAGGAACATATGAATATTTCATATCCTTAATCTTCAAGACGTTTTTAAAATATTCTTCAAAAGAAGGTGATCCTAATAATATTTCATCTGCTCTTTTGTAAAGTTTCTTACTCCAAACATAAAGAATCTTATATGCAAGGGAAGACTTTCTTAAAGCCTTAGTAGCAAGTACACTTTCAGGCCATAAATCAACGCAATGAACGATATGCTTAACATTATGTTTTTTCTTATATAAATTTCCAGCGGCTAATATAGTAACTGGTGAAAGAGACATAGAATAAACAATATCGAATTTTTCTTTTGTTTTTTTGACCCACTTTTTAGATTTTTTCCAATATGACAAATAGTTAGAAATAATAGAAATACGGGACTTTTGACGTGGTTTTACAGTTAATCTAATAACTTTAACACCATTAAGATTTTCTTCATCTACATCTTTATATTCTTCTAAAATTTTGTTGTATCCGTAGTTAGGCTTACAAGTTAAAACTGTTACATCATGTCCAAAAGAAACAAGCCCTTCACAAATCTTTGTAATAACAAAGTTTTCTGGATAATAATATTGGCATACACACAAAATTTTCATAGATAAATAATACCATATCTTAAGAAAATGAATAGAATATGCCTTATAAATGGCTAAATGGAATTTTATTCCAAATCTCTATTTCGAAAGATATAATAATATTTATGCATAACAATATAAGAATTAATGTCATTGTAAACATAATTAGAACTTTTGTTCTTACCTTGCTTTCTTTTATAACATTCCCATGGGTTTGCCGTGCATTAGGAGATTCTGTTCTTGGATCTTATACATGGGCAAACACTTTTGTTGCATATTTTTTAATATTGGCAAAAGTTGGAATCCCAAATTTGGCAGTTAGAGAATGTGTAAAAGTTAGAGACAATAAAGAGCTCTTATCGAACAAAGTTCAAACATTCTTTTTAATCCAACTTGTTACTACACTCATATCATTCGCATTACTTTGTATAACAATATTCAGCATTCCCGCATTCTTTAACGATCAATCTTTAATTCTTGTTTTATCCATTAACTTCTTAGCAGGTGTCTATTCATTTGAATGGGTATTTATCGCATTAGAAAAACAATTCTACATGTCTGTTAGAAGCATTATTGCTTTAGCATTAAGCGCTTTATTAATTGTCGTGTTTGTAACCACTCCAAGTGATGTTTATATTTACGCTTTATTTGCAGTGTCAGTTACAATATTCACCACCATCGCAAATCTATTCTTTGTCAGGAAATATGTGTCCTTTAAAAAGACAATGAAATACTCGATTAAAGAATTAATTAAACCTTTAGCAGTTCTTTGTGCATTATCTCTATGTTTATCCTTATATAACCAAACAGATACATTTATTCTTGGTTTTATTGATTCAACTAAAGCTCAAGTTGGAAGCTATTCAGTAGGCATAAAAGGAATTGATATTATTATTGGAATAATAACCGCTTTATCAACTGTATTTATTCCAAGAAGTGCTTACTATTATGAAAAAGAAGACAAAAGATTCTTCAAAAATCTTACTAAATACTCAATTAATATTTGTTTGTTTGTTGTTTTACCAGCAGTAGCAACAATGACAGTTTTATCTAGACCTATCTGTGGTCTTATTTCTGGTAACTATAACTTTGCTGATTCCACTCTTGGATATAATGATTCTCCTTGGGTTTTAATAGCACTCTCCTCTGTAATGTTAACATTCTCATTATCAGATATTATTTATGGGCAAATTCTTTTACCAACAAAGAAAGAAAATCATTACTTATTTGCCATCCTTTCAGGCACAATTTTAAATATTGCTCTTTCACTAATATTAGGGGGTTTAGTATTTACTGATCACCCTGCAATTGGCGTTGCTATTGGCACATCCTTAACAGATTTATTAGTGTTTGGATATTTAGTTATCATCTCTTGGAAATGGGTAAAAGATGCGATATTTAACATGAATTCTTTAAAAATATTATTGGTCGCTATACTTGTTGTTGGAGTCTCTATTGGCAGTCAATATCTATTAGACTTCATTTTTGCTTCTATTAATTTATCTGATAGTGTTTCTGCAATATTAAAAATTGTCATTATTATTGTTGTAGCAGGAATTATATATTTAGGTTTATTAAAAGTATTAAAAGAAGACTTAATAATGTCTTTCTTTAAAAAGAATAAATTAGAAGATTATAATAATGGCCAAGAGCCAGAAAATAAATAAATTAAAGCAAATACACCGAGCACCACTAGAACAATTATTCCAGCATATAAAAATGGTGCTTTTTTTATATTCTTTTGATCAATAAATTCTTGAGGAACATCTTGTTCAGAAATTATGTTGTTTTTATTTCTATATTTAATTTCTAATACATCAGTATAGATTAACCCAAATAAAATATACGCAAATCCAATAACCGCAAGAAGCATCCAGTAAGGGAAACTATTGAAGCCACAACTATAACAAATAGCCCACACAATAAATGGGATGCCTACACCTAAAATAACAAGTGGACAACCAATAATATATGTAAACTTATTTTTAAGAGCAACAATCATAAAATCTCACCTTTTTTATTAAATAAAGTATACTAAATAATATATGGCAAATCCAAATCTTAAAGAAAATAAATTTAAACGTTTCTTTGCGGTTAGTGTAAGAAATTTAGTGAAACACGTAAGCAAAAAACAATATATAAAACTTCAATATAAATACATAACAAAACATAAGTTAAATTTGAAAAATCCTGTTAGATATACAGAAAAACTTCAATACTTACGTTTGTATACATATCCAAAATGGAAAGAAGTCAGTAAATGTGCTTCAAGAGATGGCGCTAGAGAATATTTAAAAGAGTTATCGTTAGATAATCATTTAATTAAATGTTATGGCGTATTTGATTGTTTCGAGAAAATTAATTTTGACCAACTACCAAATCAATTTGTAATGAAGTGCACACACGCCTGTGCGTTTAATTATATTTGTTATGATAAGAGTAAGTTAGACATTAAGGATTTAAAAAAGAAATTTAGCAAATGGCTTAAGACTAACTATGGAAAGAAGACTCTTGAGCTTCACTATGCTCCAATTAAACCTCAAATCATCATTGAAGAATTATTATTAGAAAATGAATGGTTGCCTGTAGAATATAAAATCCATGTTTTTAATGGAAAAGCTAAATACCTATACGTAGTAACAAGCAGAAATAAAGATATTAGATATAACAACTATTATATTGATTGGACACCATTTGATGGCGCTCAATTTAATGGATGGAAAAAAACAGATAATGAATTAGAAAAGCCTCAAAACTTTGATGAATTAGTTAATCTTGCAGAGAAATTAGCAAGCCCATTCCCATTTGTTCGTGTGGATTTATTTTCCATTAACGGAAAAATTTATTTTAATGAAATGACATTTACACCTGCAAAAGGAACACTTATTTTAGATGATGATAAGTGTGACTTTGAAATTGGTGAATGGTTAGATATTTCTAAATATATTAATACCAAGTAGAGTGAGGGAATAATACCTCATATACAAGCATTGAATGACCCAAATTATAGGTTGTAGAGATTTCATCAACGAATGTATATTCAATAGACATACCAGCACATCTAGTTAAATCAAGGTATTCATCGCCTTCATTACTTTTAAGTTTGAAACCAAAGAACATATAATCTGTTGATCTAAATGTATCTCCACTGTTAGTAGGAACTTTATCAATTGTATAAGTGACAATTTGTTTGGTATATCCTTCATCATTTTTTAAATAGAAAGATAGTTTTAAATCAATAGAACTATAATGTTTAGCGATAGTAACATGTTGAGTTTTGTAATCAACTGCACATTTAAAGTTCATTGCAAAATAATCTGCATATCTCAATTCTTTTTTAAATAATCTACCAAATCCTGGCTTTGCGTCTGGCTCATCTCCAATGTTATTATTTGGTGCTACTTGAACTCTAACTTTCTCATATCCACCACCACAGAACATATGGCCATCAAATAGCTTACTTGTAATGTTATATTTGAATGAATTATCAATTGAGGACATATTATGATTCTTGCCGTATGAGCCCTCACTTAAATTATCGGAATCATAGACAAAGTTGTCCCTATTAGGTTCAACAGCAGCAAATACATCAGTTTCACTAGGATCATCGACTTTATAAGATGTAAAAACGAAGTCTTTATCTTTATCTAGTTCTCTAGTTAAAGTGTTAGTGATTTTATTATTTGGATTATCTTCATCTATTTTTGCGTCCCAAACACGATAATAATTTTCATTCCAGTAAACTGAGTTATAAGCATCATCAAATATAACTTCACTTAAACCATAACCACATGAAGTTACTAACAAAATAGGAGCGAGGAAGAAATATTTAAACTTATTCTTTTTCATTATTTATTTCCTCCTTTTGTTCTGAATTTGATAAAGACACTTTATTGAATGTATAGCTAATTAAGAATAAACAAATAACAAATAATGATTGAGTAACAATTGGTAAGGAATTCTCAAAGAAGACAAATGGTAATGTGTCATTATTAACTAATGAATAAACAAAGTATGTAATTACAAAAGTAACTAATAAGTTTTTGCCTAAGTTATCTTCGTTTGGAAGTTTGAAATACTTAATAAGATTTTTAAACGCAACTACGATAGCAAAGATAAACAATGCCGCACCAATTACCCCTGAGGTCATAAAGTTATCAAAGAACCAAGATCCAGAAAGGAAAGCAATTAATGGATTACCTTCTATATCTACTATTTGTAAAGCGGCCCCATTAGGATAGCCAAGGAATTTAGCTGAAGAAAATAGTTCAGCACAAATTGGTTTAAATTTAGCAGCATAACCATTCCCATTAAAAATCCTATTCAAAAATCCATTATTTAAGATTAAGTTTTGTAGTCCAGAAAACATAGGCCATCTTTGAGAATTAATAAAAAATACAATAACAAATAACGCTAAAAGGCCACCAAATACAGCCATTATAATGCGGAATGTTTTGCCATTAATCTTGCCTTTGCCAAATAAGACCATTAGTAAAATAACTAAAGCAACAATTGCATCACCAATAATAGTGACCTTACTAAAAGTAAATAATAAGCTTATAAATCCAATAAATGTATAAACACATAATAAAACAAAGGATATTTTATCTTCCTTATACTTAACAAAGAACAATCCAACAGCGGCAGTTAATAAAAGAGTTGGGAATAATGAGAAGTATCCAATAGTAACTTCTGTAAGTTCAAAACCCATTAGGGCATAGGCCATACCAGAAAGTTTAACAATAGAAGGTTGACCATCATAATATATTGTTCCATTACCATAAATGAGTGGATAAAATGGCACAAATTGAATCATAGTTACAAATAGATTAATTAAAGAATATAACGCAATAGCACCATAAATTATGATCATTGCGTGTCTAACTGAGAATCTTTCACTATAACTAACTAAGTATCCAGAAAATGAAAAACATAAAATTGTTAATGGAATAAATATTGCTGTTGCAACATTAAGATCATATTTAGCGAATGGACTTATCGCGGTTAAAAATCCGAATAAAACTATTGGAAATAAAAAATAGGCAAACGAGCCCATTTTATCTATCTTTATTTGTTTTAAGTAAATAACCAAAAATAGTATTGCAAGCACAATACCTAAAGATCCGAATAAAACATATGAATTTCCTAAAGAAAACGCCACAATAGCTAAAACTTCAAGGCAAAAGAAAGTAATAGCAGGAGCAAAGGATATTTTCCTTTTTTTAGTTTCTATATTTTCCATAATCAATTATTTATTGATATATAAAATACCAAGCGTTTTAGGACCACAGTGAGATGTAATAGTAGCGCCAGCGCTAGTAATTAAAATCTCTTTAAATCCTTTATCAGTTAATGCCTTCTTAGCAGATTCAATCATTTCTGGAGTAGCGCTTGAGAAAGTTACAAATGCTCTAGAAAGATCTGGGTTAGGGAATTTTTCTAAAATATATTCACAATAATCTTCGACAATAAATTTACCTCTACCAATAAATTTCTTGTGTGGAATAAGTTTTCCTTTTTCAACAATAATGCTTGGCTTAATTCTTAAAACAGTAGAAGCAACTCTAGATAAAGAAGAACATCTTCCACCTTTATATAAATATTCCAAAGTATTAATAACAAAAGAAGCTTGGACTTTATTAACTAATGCAGATATTTTCTTAAATACTTCTTCAGGAGCATCTCCCTCATTGGCAAATTCTCTTGCTCTAATAGCGAGTAATGCAATACCAGTTGATAATGATTTTGTATCAACCACATAAACATTCTTATGGGTTTTGCCAACAGAAATTGCGTTATTTGTAGAACTTGAAATACCGGTAGAAAGGCCAAAATGAATAACAGCGTCATAATCTTTTAATAAATCTTCAAAGAATTGATCATAACTATATTCATTAATAGCGCATGTCTTTGGAAGAACGCCTGTTTCTTCAACAAAATTAAAAATATCATCTGATGTGATTTCACCATCAATTTTAGTTTCTTCACCAAATAACACAGTATAAGGAATAACTTTAATATCCCATTTTTCTAATAATTCTTTTGGTAAATCGATTGTAGATTCTGCAGAAATTGCAATTTTCGCTTTTCCCATATTTATTATTATATTTGTTAATAAGTATTTATTCAATACTTGTTAAATATTGCCTTAGAAATAAAAAAGCACCGATATAATCGATGCATTATGGTCTCTTGGTGGAGCTGGCGGTGTCGAAACCGCGTCCAAAGATCATTCTTCAATAACATCTACAGCTTAGACAATATTTGAAGTTTAACGTAGTTCATATATTGACGGACTAGCTACGCGAGACAAACTAGATTTCACTAAATACGAGCATGCCTCCTGTATTTAGCTATTCTTTTATTCTGACACTCGCACAAATAATGAAGAATAAATCATTTGGGAGCGCTCCGCCCGGCGCCTTGCGTCGAACCTTCAATGAGGAAGCTTGATTAAGCTAAGCAGAGTTGTTGAGAACTTGAAGTTCTCATATAACTGTTGTCAGTTATTTTGTTTTGGTTATCAAGGTTACCATCCTGCTGCAGTTAAAGACTAATACACCTCTGTCGAACCATTCAACCCCAAGTGCGCTTTATAGGCGAAGTAAATTATAACCACATTTTTATAAAAATGCAAATACACTAAATATTTGAAAAATATATGCATTTACAATAAAATATAAAACTATGAGAGCAGAAACAAAAGAAACTCTTGGTAGAACATTTAAAAGCTTAATTTCTAACCAAGCATGTATTGATGGAGCAAAAAAAGATCCTTGGTGGATTGCTATTTTATTATTCATTGTTGGTATTATTCTTCCATTAGTGCCATTAATGGTTAATGCAAGTTCCGCTGATGGGGCAGATTTTATTAATACTCCATATCATTTCACGTTTGATGAAGCTAAAGTTACTTCAGCATTCTTAAGTTTTGATGATACTGACACAAAATTTATTGTAGATAAAGAAGACCATAATTACTTAAAAATGACCGTAGGAGGAACTGAACAACATCCTACAATCAATACTGATGACTCCCTTGATCCATCATGTGATACATATCCAATATATAGATATGAAGTCAGTGACACATTTGAAGGTACTCCATTTAATCAATATGCTTTTGATGTTTATTACACAGAAAGAACTAAAGCAGAAGCTGATAACTCTATTGGCATGATGATTGAAGAAATCTCTTTAAGAAAATATAAAGGTAGAACAACTGATTTATTAGAACCAGATGAAGAATTAGAAACAGGCGAATTTGCCTATATCCCAAGCTTCTTAATTTTAGGTAAAGATTTCATTTTTGGTTCAGTTTACAAAACTAACTCATTAACTGTATATTCTCAAAACGCTTATACTCAAACAAATTGGGATAACGCAAACTTTGATAATAGCGATAATGATTTAGTAGCATTCGTATTAACAGTCTTAGATAAAGAAGGCTCTCCTATTGCAAAAGATATTGGTAATTTAGATTTCCAAAACGGTGCATACAACAAGTTAAAGAATGTTTTCTCACAAAGTTTCTTATCTTATAAATGGCCAGGATTCTGGACAAATGTTGGAATTTATTCTGCAGTATTTGTTGGTGTTGTCTTATTTATGGGCTTATTAATCTTCTTATTAACTAGAGGTAAAAACAATATCTTTAATTATCTTAAATGGTACACATGCCAAAAAATTTCTT
The DNA here is from genome assembly GCA_045601085.1 of Bacilli bacterium. Lineage (GTDB taxonomy): Bacteria > Bacillota_I > Bacilli_A > RFN20 > CAG-826 > JAZRZD01. The sequence continues at coordinate 79,513 of JAZRZD010000016.1, forward strand.
GGTATGCATGTTTCACTCCTGGTTTATTTGCTTTAATCCTTGGCTTCGTATTCTCTAACCAATCATTAATGGTCTTCATTATGGCGGTTGGCTTAAGAGTTATGTGGCTATCAATGAAACAATTAAGACCACAATAAAAAAATGAAAAGAGATAAAAACATCGTCGAAATGACGATGTTTTTTAATCTCCGTAATCACTGCCGCGTGATTTATCTTCTACAAATATTTTAAGTGGATTGGTTATATCTTCAATCTCTAAATAGATATAATCATCCTTAATTACTTGAGGGGAATCAAAGTTGCCTGTAAATATAACTTTATGATTCTTTTCCACTACGCGCTTTATTTCTGCCATTATAACAGGGATCTTATCTTCTAAACGCTCAAAGAATCCTTGTAAATGCGTATAGAATAATGGCTCTACATAAAATGTATTGCCTAATGCATCTTTATAAAAATTAATTAATGGACAATTAATATCAAATACTGGTGTATATTCTTCAAATTCTTTATAAATCATTTGTGATAAACCTCGTTATTATTTATTTTAAATGCTCGATATATTTGTTCAAGTAAAACTAGTCTAGTCATACCATGTAAGAATGTTAATTTAGATAGTGAAATAGAATCATTTGCTCTAGATTTTATAGCGTTTGATAACCCTAATGAACCACCAATAACAAAATGTAAATTAGCGTTTGCTTTAACAATGCTATCATCTAAAAAATGTGCAAATTCTTCACTATTTAATTCCTTTTTATTTAAATCTAAAGAAATAAGATAATCAGAAGATTTAAGTTTTTTAATTACTTTATCGCATTCCATATCCTTCACTATTTCTTCTTCTTTTTTAGATGCATTTTTTGGAATAGGAACATCAGGATATTCAATAATATTTACCTCAGCGTATTTAGAAATCTTTTCTATATATTCGTTAATGCCTAAAGTTAAATATTTATCTTTTATCTTACCAATAACATGAATATTAATTTTCATCTGGTATATCTCCTCCTGTTAAAGATTTCCATTGATTAGTCACTCTTAAATTATATTTCTTAAGATTGACACCTTTGTAATTAAAGATCTTTTGATATGCTTGTATAGCCTTTTCAGGGGTATTTGCTTCTTCTGATATATGAGCTAAAACTATTTCTTTTGTTTTATCGCCGATAATTCTTAAAGTTGCAAAAGCACTATCCTCATTACATAAATGTCCACAATAAGAAAGGATACGTTCTTTGCACTCCATTGTTCTATTTGTAGCCATCAGCATTTGAATATCATGATTAGATTCAATGATTAAATAATCAGGATTTGCAGTATATTCAAATATACTTTCGCATGCAATGCCTGTATCAGTTAAATACACAAGCTTATTAGTATTATCCTCAAGAATATACCCACAACAATCATTTGCATCATGACTGGCCTCTATTGGTGTAATCTTTACTCCTTTAATATTAAATGGCTCAAATAAACTTATTTCATTGCCTAAACTTGGAACAACTTTAGGTAAACCATATGCAAGTTTAGGAGAAATAAACTTTATACCATGAACATGATCCGTGTGATTATGTGTGATTAAAAGAGCGTCAATGTCACTTAAAGAAACATTAACTTCTTTTAAGCCTTCTAATAAACGTTTTTTGGTAATACCAATATCAATTAATATCTTTGTGTTTTCAGTAACAATTAAAGTAGCATTTCCTTTACTACCAGACGCAATAATGTGGAAATACATAATTAATCTGCAAATTCGTTACCGTAATCTTTAATTTGTTTTTCAATATCTGGTGGTAAAGCATCAAATCTTTGAATGTTCTTGAAGAACAATAAGAATGCGTGGCCTGTAGCACCATTTCTATTTTTACCAACAATAACTTCTACGAACGAAACAGCGGATTTATCTTTATTGTCATCACCTGCTGCAAAAGCGTTAATCTTACCACTTTCTTGTAAAGCTTCAAATTTTTGTGAAATAGATAAGTCTTTTGGTTTCTTATCTCCGTATTTACGGGAACCATCAGACTTAGAATCTTTTTGATAGTCATCACGGTGTAAAAGTAAAATAACGTCAGCGTCTTGTTCCAAGCTACCTGAATCTCTTAAATCTGCAATGTTTGGTTTACCACCACGTTTTTCAACGTCACGATTAAATTGAGCTAACACTAAGATAGGTAAATTTAATTCTCTTGCTAATGTTTTTAAAGCGCCTGAGATAATACGAATTTCATCAGCACGTGAATCATTCTTTTTTGCTGTTGATAAAGTCATCATACCGATATAGTCGATAATGATTAAACCTAATGGGTTTGGTTTATCTTTTAAGCTATTTGCGAGCTCTCTTGCTTTGTTACAAACAGAAGATAAAGATTTATCAAGAGGTTCATCTACGTAAATATTTGCTTCCGCCAATTCTTTAATTGCGGATGAGATTTTTACACGATCTTCGCCACGTGAAAGTTGGCCACGATGAATCTTATTTAAATCTACTAAACTTCTAGCAGATGTCATACGATTACATAATTCTTGATAACCCATTTCTAAAGAGAAATAAGCAACAGAATGTCCGAGTTTTGCAACGTTATACGCAAAATTAAGGGATAAGGCAGTCTTGCCTAAACCAGGTCTTCCAGCAAGAATAGTAACTTCTTGTTTTTTAAATCCATCTGTTAGTTCATCAAGTTGAGCATAACCCGTAGAAATACCTTGGATGGCTTTACCTGAAGACTCTTTCATTTTGTTAAGTTTATCTTGTAACTCTGCAACAATTGTATCCATCTTCATGAATTCACTGATTTGACGATGCTCTAAAGCACGTGTAAAACTTGATTCACATTCATTAAGATAGTTATCGATATTATCTATAGAAATTTTTTCATTAGTATAGTTATTATCAATTTCTCTAATTGCTAAAAGCATTCTTCTAACAGTCGCATATTTAGACACTAAATGCATAAATGATGTAACTTGTGTTAAAGAAACATAACCATCACAACATTCACTTAAATATTCAACTCCACCAACTTTATCTAATACCTTCATGTCCTCAAGTTTGCTTGTAACAGTTACGGTATTAATATCACTTTGTTCATTTTTAACACTTACAATAGCGTCATAAATGAGTTGATTTCTTTCATCATAGAAATAATCTCTATCACCTAAATTAGAAAGCATTGTGGTGGCAAATTCAGAGTTTGACAAAGCGGCGCCAAGAATTTGCTTTTCTGCATCTAATGAATAAGGTAATTCACTTCTTTTTGCCATATTACTTGCCCTCCTCTAATAGGTGAACATTAATTTCACCGATAACACCTTTATATAATTCAATCTTTAGTCTGTAATATCCTAAAGAGTCTAAAACATTTTTATTTAAGAACTTTCTTTTATCAATTTCGATATTATGTTTATCCTTAAGTTCTTGCTCTACTTGCTTTAAAGAGATACCTCCAAAGAGTTTTCCTTCTTTACCAACTTTAACTGTAAATTCGAGAGTAATCCCTTTAAGAGTTTCTGCAAGTTTTTGTGCATTTTTGATATTCTCTGCTTCTTGAATCCTTGCATTTTCTTGTTGAATTGATAGTATTTCTGCACTCTTTTTGGTTAGAGGAACTGCTAAATGCTTTTTGAAAAGAAAGTTATTTGCGTAACCATCACTAACTTTTACTGTTTGATCTTTTTTGCCAACGCCTTTAACATCTGCCAATAAAATTACTTCCATAATTAGTTCTCCTCTCCCATATATTTTCTATCTCTTACATCAACTTTTGCTTCTGCTAAGAATTGTCTTAATACGTCATTTAACATTTGTTCAACTTCATCAATACTAGCCTTTTCAAATAATGCAGCGGATGATGAGAAGTGACCTCCTCCACCAAGCTTTTCTGCGAGTAATTGAACATTAATAGATCCGTCACTACGGCATGACATTCTAATTTCTTTATTGCCTGTTTTACCAATGATAAATGCAGCATGGATATTTTTCATTGATAAACATTGGTTAGCGGCTTTCGCTAATGTGGTTCTATCCACAATAGCTTCTTTATCTGCAATCGCATAAACAACACCATAAGCAGGAGTTTTTAAGTTTTCTACAACTTTATTAACAGCAACAACTTCTTCATAATCATCTTTTAAGAAGTCATCTGCTAATGAGTTATCAGCGCCATATTCTTTAAGAATTGTAGAAGCTTCAAATGTTCTAATACCTGTAGATTTATTTCTAAAGAAACCACTATCTAAGAAAATACCTGAAAGCATAATAGTTGCATAAATTGGAGGAATATCAATTACTGGGTTAATAGTAGTAAATCTAATAAATTCAGTAATAATTTCACTAGCACTACTTGCAGCAGGATCAATATGGTTAAATACAGGTGAATCAATATAATCTTCTGCTCTTCTATGGTGGTCAATAACAACTACCTTATCAACATGATTTAATAATGCTGGATCCATAACCATCTTAGGAGTGTGAACGTCTACAACAATAAGAAGTGTCTCACTATCAACATAGCTAACAGAATCTTTTGTAGAGACAATCATTGTGTCTAAATCATCTCTTGAGAATGAAGATGTAATTGCAGCTCTAGTTTTACTTTCGGTAGACTTTAAATCTGCGACAATACGGCAATCTTTTTCAAGTCTCATACAAATTGCCCTAACACCTAAACAAGCACCTAAGGCATCCATATCCATATCAACATGGCCCATAACTAAGACATTTCTTGAGTTTCTAATTAATTGGATTAAAGAGTCAGCAAATACACGGACTTGGACTTTGTAACGTTTTTCCTGGGCTTCAGATTTTCCACCAAAGAATTCCATATCTCCACCATAAGCAGAAATAACAACTTGGTCACCACCACGAGACATAGCAATATCTAATGCGTTATTTGCCATTTCATTAAGCTTAACAACATCAGGGAAATCATATGCAATTCCTAAAGATAATGTAACTGGAGTAACTTCTCCTCTTGTTTCTTCTCTAGCCTTATCAAGGATTGAAAATTTATCTTCTTTCATTTTACAGAAGCTCTTATAGTTACAAAGCAAACTATATACACCATCTTTAATACGTTTAATTAAGATGCCATATGTTTTTGCATAGGTAAAGATAACGTTTTTAATTCTCGCTACTGTATCATTGGTGTCTTCTTCACCCACTAAGATTTCTTCATAGTTATCAATACTTAAAATACCAATAACAGGAGCTTGTTCACGATTGTATTTAATATTAGATTCAAGTTCAGTTGTATCTTTAAAAATCCATAAACTTGCATCTGATAGATATTTAACCTCATAATGTCTGGAATTAATTTCAATCTTAGCGTTTTCATTCTTATTTGCAGGATCTTTTAAATCCGCTAATAAAGGTTGCCAAGAAAGAATGTTGTTATCAATGATATCAATGTGTCTAGAAGTAAATAAGTCATTGGTCCATAAAATAGTGTCACTATCATCAGTAACCACTAAGCCAACCATAGCGAAGTTATAAGCTTCTTGAACATCACTACCAATTACTTCTGCAGCCTTTAAGACGGTTTTTTGTTTTAAAGATGAGACCCTAACAATGGTAATCCAGAGAAAAATAATATTTAAAAGAACTAAAACTCCACTTCCTAAAAGAATATAAAGTGGGTCGATAATATCTTGTAATCCAAAAATATTATTGAGATATAAAATTACGAATCCAGTAAAGATAAGTATCTCTAATAAGATAATAATAAATGTTGCTAGTTTAGTTTTTTTAATTAATTGTCCCATAGTTCTTTAATTATA
>JAZRZD010000017.1:0-4568 GCA_045601085.1 Bacilli bacterium
CATTCTTCTTCTTTAAGGTTGTCCCAACTACATAAGGTGATTATTTTTTCACATAGTTTAGATACTTCAACATAACGAGCACTCTCAAACATGCTGTTATAATAACCAAAATAATGATTATAAACTTCTTCTCTATTCATAAATTTTTACCCTCATTTCTTACTTATATTATAAAAAAATTATTAAATCTATTTTTGAATTAATATTTTTTGATTATGAAGAACTATTTGTAAGTCTTGTCATAATTCTTTTGTGCAATTTGCACTTTGGAATTGCACTTTGGAGAAAGTATATTATAATATAAACATGAAAAATAAATCTTCCAAATACATTATTGAAACTGGAATAGGGCTACAATATGTTGATAATTTAAAGAATTCTTCTTATTTTTTGAATGAGAGTAATAGATATATTAATGGAGAGATTTCATTGGAGGAGCTAGACTCTATCATCTCCTCATATTACAAAAGTAAACCTCAAACAGAAAATAGAGTTGAAGAAGCTGATAAAATCTCAATTAGAATAGCTCAGTTATTGTCTGATGATTCTTTTACTTTTACTGTTGGTCAATTACTAACAATTCATAGATTTCTTTTTAATGATCTTCTAGAACATCCAGGAGAATTAAGAAAATATAATTTCTCCAAAAAAGAGTGGGTTCTTGATGATAATAGTGTCACATATGGAGATTATCGGGATTTAGAAATGACACTTCAATATGATTTTGCACAAGAACAAAAATTCAATTATAAAGGTTTGTCCATGGATGAAATTATTGAGCATTTAGCTGTTTTTATTTCTAACCTGTGGCAGATACATGTATTTGAAGAAGGCAACACAAGAACCACCGCAGTCTTATTTATTAAATATTTAAGAAGTTTAGGATTTGATGTTACTAATGATACATTTGCTAAAAACTCTTGGTATTTTAGAAACTCTTTAGTGAGGGCTAATTATAACAATGTCACTCAAGGGATATTTTCTGATCGTTCTTATTTAACTAAATTCTTAAAAAATCTTCTTTTAGGAGAACATAATGCTTTACACAATAAGGATTTACATATTTCAAATATTCACGAAAATAATAGTCAATTTACGAGGGAATCAAGAATCTTATCATTAATAAAAAGCAATGAACATATAACTACAGAACAACTATCTAATGAGCTTGGTGTATCTGTTAGAACAATCAAAAATGTACTTAAATCGTTAGAAAATAACAAAACAATTAAAAGAGTTAATGGTAGACGTTTTGGTTATTGGAAAATCATATAATTATTTTTTGCAATAATATCTTTGATATTAAAATTATTCTATTATTTAAAATATTTAACTTTTGCACATATTTTAGAATAGTGGATTTTTGCTAGTAATTTTGATTTAAATTGACTTAAAAACCTTACAAAAATAAACTTTTTTGAAAAAAAGTATAGACATAACAATTTAATGTGATAAATTATATTTATTCAAAAAGGAGAAATTAATTATGAAACACAAGAAAACTCTTATTACATTATTAGTAGTTTCTGCTGTATTCGCTGTTGCCTGGATTGGCTTATGGCTTATTTCTACAAAAATTGGAAGAAATACTGCATTCGACAATCTCATTAGTGGTTTTACATTCAGCGATCCAGTTGCTAGTGGTGTTGCCTATGGTTGTGCTGGCTTATTCTTAGTATTAATCATTGTCGGTATCATTGTTGCTTGTAAGAAGAAAAAAGCTGGTTTAATCGCTACTGCTATTGTTCCTCTTATCTTAGCATTTGGTGCTTTTGAAACAGCTAATGACATCCTCTTAGGCGATGCTGGTACATATGTTAAATATATCAGTGACTTTGAAGGCGTTATTAAAGGTGGTAACGTTAAAGACTTAGTCAAATTTGCTGGTATCTTAGGTATCTTTGTTTGTTTAGCATTTGCTATCATTTTATTCTTCGTCTGGTACATTATGGGCTTAATTGACTTAAAAGCTATTAAGAATAAAGCCGCTGATGAAGATGCCGCTGATGAAGATGCAGCTAATGATGCTGCTGCTGAAGAAGCAAATAAAGGTGGTATCGAAGATATTGAAACTAAAGAACAATTAGAAGAATTCATTAGAAAGATTGTTAAAGAAGAATTAGCAAACAAATCCAATGAACCAGTCGTTGTCCAAATCGTTAATGGCCAAGTCGCTAATAACGAACTTGCTCCAGCTCCAGCAGAAGAACCTGCTCCAGCACCAGTTGTTGAAGAAGTTCCAGCTGAAGATCCAGCAAAAGCTATTGTTAGAATTCCATTTGAACAAAGAATTGTTGATGCTGAAAAAGATTTAAAAGATAACTACAACGAACTTAAGAATGAAATCTTATCCTATGGTGTTAAATCCAGACTTTCAAATTCTGGTGATACATTCCGTTTACACCGTAAGACATACATTAAGATGAAGGTTGCTGGTAAGGGCTTAAAATTATACTTCGCTCTTGATCCAAAAGACTACGCTGATAGCAAAATGCCTATCGATGACGCTAGTGAAAAAGACTTATATGCCGATACACCATTAGTGTTCAAAGTTAAGAGTGACTTATCAGTCCGTAGAGCTAAATCTTTAATCGCTGATTGTATGGCTAAAGATGGCTTAGCCCAAGAAGAAGTTGGAAAGACCAACTGGGTTAAAGACATTAAAGCTAACTTAAAAAAAGAAGCTGAAGAAGCTAAAGCAAAATAGTTATATTTAACTAAATAAAAGACTAGACGCGTGAAAACGCGTCTTTTCTTTGCTATCATATAAAATATGAATACAGTAATTGTTCGTTATTCTTCCCCAGATCCAGCATTTGAGGAATATGAATTTAAAGAAATACAAGATTTGGTAGAATCTGCGTTATTCACTAATTTTGGTGTTATTACTTTTATGAAGAAGACTATTTCTCGTAAAACTAATATCACCATAGGGAGAATAGACACTATTAAAGAAAAGATGGACGCAATCTATTTAATGGATGGAGTACGTGTAGATTTAGTTATTTTTGACTTTGATTTAACTGCAATTCAAAAGAAAAACCTAGAAAAACTCTTAGGTGTAGAAGTAATGGATAGAACTAATGTTATTTTAACTATATTTGAAATTAACGCGCATACACCCGAAAGTATTAAACAAGTGGAAATTGCAAAACTCCAATATTTAAAATCCCATTTAGTTAATAACCAAGCATCTTATTCTCAAGTTACTTCTGGTAGTGGTCATAATAAAGGTGTTGGCGAAAAACAAATTGAATTAGACAGAAGAAAAATTGAATCTATGATTCTTCAAAAGAAGGAAGAATTAAAGAAGATAAAGGCTAGAAGAAGTAATTCTCGTCAAAAACGTAGTAATTCATCTTTACCAAGGGTAGCGATTGTGGGATACACTAATGCGGGCAAATCTACATTAATGAACTTACTTCTTAAAGCCAGTAAGAACTCTAAAAACAAAGAAGTATTATCTCAAGATAAGCTTTTTGCCACTTTAGAGACGTCTACTAGATTAATTGAAGTATTTCATTATCCTGACTTCTTATTAACCGATACAGTAGGTTTTATACAAGATTTACCTACTTTTTTAGTGGATGCATTTAGATCAACCCTAGAAGAAATAAAGGAAAGCGACTTATTAATCCAAGTAGTAGATATATCTTCACCTTTCTTTGAAAGCATGATAGCCACTACAAATGAGATTATTAAAGAATTAGGGGCAAATAACATTCCAATGATTTATTTATATAACAAGTTCGATAAACTTAAGGATATTCCTGTCAGTTTCATCTCTATGGTTGAAGAAGATGATTTATTAACATCCTTTAAGAATGAAGATGAAGTCTATGACATTATTAGATTTATTTCTGAAAAACTAACAAGAAAATGGAAGAAAAAGAAAATGATCTTCCCATATGATAAAGACTTCGTAACATTCCAAAAAGAAAACTTCGTCACTTCATATTTACCAAGAGAAGATGGTTATGAGTGCGAAGTCTACTTGAATCCTACTTCTAATAAGAAGTAACTATCTCTCTAATTTTAGATAATTAATATATTTGTTATAAACTTCTTCAGTTACTTGCTCTAAAGTTTTATTTTCATTTGAAATAAAGAAGTTTACATCTTTAATAGATTCTTCTTTGAATGCAACTTTATCTTCTTTAATCCTTTTGTTAGCGTTTTTCTTTCCATCACCGCGTTCTAACATGCGCTGATATCTGATATCTTCGTTAGTAAGCATAAAAAATGTCACTATGCCTTTGCATTTTAGTGACAAATAACTTTCTAATCCGTTTAAATCAGTAACAATAACTTTCTTTTTACCTAATTGGTCTTTAGTGGAACCATACATATTACCGTTATATGTCATATATTCCACGAAATCGCCATTTTTAATCTTATTTTCAAATTCTTCTTTTGAAATAAAAAAATAGTCAACTCCATTGACTTCTCCAGTGCGCATTTCTCTTGTAGTAGTGGTGATTATTTTCTTAATCCCATATTTTTCTTGAAGTAATTTTGCTACTTCAGTTTTACCAGATGCACTTGGACCTGAGATGACTAACATATTA
>JAZRZD010000018.1:0-18523 GCA_045601085.1 Bacilli bacterium
GCCTCCGACTTAAGACTGCTGTAATTTCTTCATTAGAAAAATTTAAACCTTTTTCCTTTAAGAAATTAGATAAAACTAAATGATGTTTTAATTCAGCGTTTATATAGGAAATCACTGCAATTCTGGCACTTTTTTCAAGATTGTTCTTATCAAAATACTCTTTTGTGGAATATAAAAAAGAACATTGTTTGAACAAAATATCATTTAATAAATTGCAAGAATCCTTAATTAAATCCATTGTTACTTAGTTACTTTTTCAAAGATGTCACCTGTGAAGACTTCATCTTCTTCTTCCCCTTCATTCATATCTTCATCATAATTTTCAAAATCTTCATTAACTAAATTGGATTCAGTTAAGAATGGAGGATATTCAGTGTTTACATATTCATATCTATTGTCTTGAGAATAATAATAGAATTCGACAGCGACATTAATAGTAGGTCCTAAAATGCCTTTGATGATAACATCTTTAACTTGATCTTGAAGAACACTAACTTTCATTGGAGCATGAACTCTTACAAGTGTATTCCAACTAGTTTGTTCAACCCCATTATGAAAAACCAATGCACTTTCAGCAATAAAATTAATATTATCTTCAGTGGTTTCATAAATTTTGGCTAAATTTGGAGTCATTTCACGTGACAATCTACCAACGATATATTGGTCTAATCCATAAACAGTTAATGTAATCATATTTATACCTCAGTAATATACTATACAATTTTTAATTAAAAATCGTAAGGGTCTATATTCACTTTGATATTAATTTTGCTTTTATTAACAAAAGATTGTGTGATTTTCTTTAATTCTTGGCGCACTACTTCTTGATCAGTATATTTAACCAAAATAGATCTCACATGATTATTGTGTTCATAGGGAACATATGGGGAAATAGGCCCTAACACTGTAGCTTTATCGCTTAAATCTGCATTTAACTTATCAATTATAAAGTAAGAAGCTTGAATTGCTACCTCCTCGTCTTTACTTGCGACATTAATGCTTGCTAGATAGTTATATGGTGGATAATGTAGTAATTTTCTTTGTGCTTTTTCTGTTTGATAGAAAAGTTCATAATCTTGTCTTGCTGCCATTGTAATTGCATAGTGAGTTGGTAGGTAAGTTTGAATAATTGCAATTCCATGCTTATCTTTTCTACCACTTCTACCTATTGCTTGAGTGATTAATTGAAACGCTCTTTCGCTACTTCTGAAACTTGGCATCGATAAGCCAATATCTGCTAAAACAATTCCAACTAAAGTAACATTTGGGAAATCATGACCTTTGGCAATCATTTGTGTGCCAATTAGAATATCCGCTTCTTGATTTCTAAATAATTCCACAACTTGCGGAATTTTTGTTCTAACCCTTCCTAAATCGCTATCAAGTCTTAAGGTTTTAGCTTGAGGAAATAAACGATGAACTTCATCTTCAATTTTCTCTGTACCAAATCCAGTTTTAATAAATTTCTTGTTTCCGCAATTTGGACAAGTTTCTGGCATAAGTGTGACATATTCACAGTGATGACATTTAAGCATATTATCTTGTTTATGGTAGGTTAATGGAATTCCACAGGTAGGGCAACGTAAAACCTCTCCGCAATTTCTACAAGTAACTGCAGTGGAATGACCACGTCTATTAATCAAAAGAATTATTTGTTCTTTTCTAGATAAAGCTTTATTAATTTCATCTCTTAACTTATGTGAAAAAATATAACTTTCCGAATCAATATTTCGATAATTAAGCATATCAACAATGAAAGTTTCAGGAAGAGGTTGAGTATTAATTCTTTTTTCTAATTTCAGTAAATGATATACATGGTTTTGTGCTCTGGCTCTTGTTTCCAATGATGGAGTTGCGCTTCCTAAAAGAACTTTTGCATGATGAGTTTTTCCTCTCATAATAGCAACTTCTCTTGCATGATAGTATGGAACATTATCTTGTTTGTAACTTTCAGTATGCTCCTCATCAAGAATAATTAAACCAATATTGGAAAGTGGCGCAAATATGGCACTTCTAGCGCCAATTACAATTTTACATTCACCTTTTGCAATTTTTCTATATTCATCATATTTTTCTGCAGGAGTTAACTCACTATGTAAAATAGCAACATTATCATGGAATCTAGAGATAAAGTATTCCATCATCATTGGAGTTAAAGAAATTTCAGGAACAAGCATTAAAACACTTTTACCTTCATTTAAAACTTTTTCAGATAAATTTAAATAAACCTCACTTTTACCGCTTCCAGTTACTCCTTGCAATAAATAGACTTCATCATTACTAGAAAGGAATTCATCTGCAACATGTTGTTGATCAACAGTTAATTTTGGAGGTTCGACATATTTATAATCAGGCACTTTAAATCTACGTTTTTCTTCTTTAACGATTTCAAGTAAGCCAAATTCTAATAGTTTGTTTAATATAGAAACTTGTTTGATATCTCTTTTTAAAACCTTTTTATTCTCCGCAATCATTCTCATTAGTTCTATTTGCTTGTGGGTTAAATCTTCTTCAGTATATTCTTTAACTACAACATATTGGTCATAACTAATTTTAGGTCCTGAAATAGCACTTGATTTTGGTGACAATGATTTAGGAAGCATTGCTTGATAAACACTAATTAAAGGAGCTAAATAATATTCGCTAATTTGATTGGCTAAATTAATTAAGTCATCATTTAAAATTGGTTCAGTATCAATAACATCAATGATTTCATTAATCTTAAGACCTAATGATTCCTCAATTTCTTCTTTAGATTTATTTTCTTCTGTAACGGAAAGAACATAACCAACTAATTGTTGATTGTTAAAAGTTAATAACACACGAAAACCAGGTTCTATATTTTCCTTACCGTTATAGATATAAGAAAAAGGATGATTGAGTGCGCTAATACCATGCTCAATTAATACAGAAAGTAATTTCATAATTTTATTTTAAAATTTTCTTAACTATAGAGGCAATTTCATTTGCGGCTCTTTTAACAGATTTATTTATAATAATAAAATCATAGTTACCTGCTAAAGCCATTTCTTTTTTGCCTTTTTCAATACGCTTTTGAATTATTTCTTCTGATTCTGTTTTTCTTTTTCTAATTCTTTCCTCTAAAGCTTTAACAGATGGAGGAATTAAGTAAAAAGAAACAACACGATCATCTTTAACATTATGGATAACTTGTTCAGCTCCAGAAATTTCAATTTCTAAGAAGACATTCTTGCCTTGATTTCTTGCTTCTTCAACTTTATCTTTAGGAGTGCCATAACAATTGCCAACGAACTCACAATGCTCTAAGAAATTATCTATCTCAATATTTCTTTTAAATTCTTCTTTAGAAACAAAGTAATAATCTACTCCATTAACTTCGCCCTTACGCATTTCTCTAGTAGTCATAGAAACACTATAAACAAAGTCAATTTTCTTATCTTTGATAATTTGTTTTCTGACAGTGCCTTTTCCAACTCCGGAAGGACCGCTTAATATAATTAATAAACCTTTTTTATCCATAAGTACTTATATTTATTATAAATAAATTATTCCTTATTAAGGAAGTCCTCTCCTTTAATAACTTCACATGTTGCAAGATTATTAAACTTTTGTTGTCTTAACACTTCATACGCAACAATAGCAACACTGTTAGACAAATTTAAACTTCTAGCGTTAGCGACCATTGGTATTCTTAATAATTTGTCTGGATGTCTTTTTAAAATTTCATGAGGAATTCCGGTTGATTCTCTACCAAACATTAAATAAACATCTTCATCTACTTTCGAAAAATCAAAACTAGAATAAACTTTTGAGGAATATCTAGTTACATAGTAAATATTATTCTCATCATTTTCTTTGAAAAAGTCTTCAATTGAGGCATATTTCGTCATCTTTAAACGATCTAAATAGTCCATACCTGCACGTTTTAAATCTTTATCTTCAATAGAAAAAGTTAAAGGACCAACAATATGTAAATGGGCGTCAAGAGCAACGCATGTTCTCATAATGTTTCCAGTGTTTTGAGGTTTCTCTGGACGGAATAAGATAATATGAAGCATTTTATTTTTACCGAATAATATTTTAACATATAAATATGTTTAAGAAAAAATACTTTGGCTTAATTATGTTATTACCATTCACATTATCAGGATGTGTAAAAGGTGAATTTGCTATATCAGTTCCATATAATATGGATATTTCTTCATCTTCCCCATCACATTTAAAAAATGTGGATAGCGAGAATGTTGAAGCCCTTATTGAAAGTGGACATAGTTTCTTTTTGTTTATATATTCCACAGACTGTGGGAGTTGTGAAATCACTATTCCATTACTTAATAATTACATCAGTGAAACTGGAACATTAATTTATGGATATAACACCATTGCTTCTAACAGTGACTTTTCTTTAATGAAAAGTAAATATCCTTCATATTTTTATGATTCTTTATTAACTCCAACAATGTATGTTTTTGATAATAAAAAAGGAAACGTAATAGATAGAAACTCTTTTTCTACACAAGCTCAATTAAATAGAGTAATGAAGCAATATGTTATAAATGATAATTATTCATTTACATCTAAAAAAGATTGTTTAGATACTTTTATATCCACTCATAATGAATATTTACTCGTTTCCTATGATTCTTCATTAAGCGAATCTTATGCATTATATGACTCTCTTTTTAAGGGTAAAAACACTAAGAATAAAGATGTTTTGTTTGTGGATTATAAAAAAGACGAAACTTGTGCTGCCACTTTAAAAGAAATATTTGGTGAGCAATATCAAAATAAACTAGTAATAAACGTTAGTAATATAAAAACTATCTTCGATTTTAATGCCGAAGATAGTGTTGTTTCTGCAGTTAATAATTATTTAAATAATTAGTCTTTTGACACTAAATCAATACGATTAAGTGCGCGAAGTAAAGAAGCTTTGGCCCTAGATAGATCAACAAGTTCAGGATCAGCAATTCTTTTTTCTGCACGAGATTTGCTTTCCTCAGCTCTTGGTAAATCTATTTCATCTTTTGATTCAATGGAATCTAAAAGTAAAGTTACATTATGGGAATCATCTATTTGCATAATGCCACCCCCGATTGCGTAATAAATTACTTCATTTCCACTTACAACTTTTAAGTGTGAAATTTTAACCTTCGCAACCATAGCAGCATGATGAGGCATAATCCCATAAACATATTCTTCTCCACATACTGAAATAAAGTTCACATCTTTACTTAGATAGTGAGCATATGGAGTAAAAATATTTAACTTAAATAAACTTTCCACTATTTTAAGCTCTCCGCTTTTTTCTTGGCTTCTTCAATTGTCCCTACATATAAGAAAGCCATTTCTGGAAGATCATCACCTTCGCCATCTAAAATAGCTTTAAAACTTCTAACTGTATCTTCTCTTTTTACGAAGATTCCAGGAATACCGTTAAATTGACTTGCAACATGGAATGGTTGAGATAAGAAGTTACGAATTCTTCTAGCTCTAGAAACAATTTTCTTATCTTCTTCAGATAATTCATCAATACCTAAAATTGCAATAATGTCACTTAATTCCTTGTATCTTGCAAGGATTTCGATAACTTTTCTTGCCACATCATAATGTTCTTGGCCAACCACTGATGGAGAAAGAGCATTACTTGAAGAGTTAAGTGGATCAACTGCTGGATAAATACCTAAAGCTGCTGTTCCTCTATCAAGAACTGTCTTAGCATCAAGGTGTGAGAATGCTGTTGCAGGAGCAGGGTCAGTTAAGTCATCTGCAGGAACATAAATGGCTTGAACAGATGTAATAGAAGCATCTTTTGTAGAAGTAATTCTTTCTTGAAGTTGGCCCATTTCTGTAGCTAAAGTTGGTTGATATCCAACCGCACTAGGCATACGACCTAACAAAGCACTAACTTCACTACCTGCTTGTGTAAATCTAAAAATATTATCAACAAATAATAAAACATCACGATGTTCTTCATCACGGAAATATTCTGCCATTGTTAACCCACTTAAAGCAACTCTCATACGTGCTCCAGGAGGCTCATTCATTTGACCAAAGACAAGAGCAGTTTTGTTTAAAACCCCACTTGTAGCCATTTCATTATATAAGTCATTACCTTCTCTACTTCTTTCACCAACACCAGCGAAAACACTGATACCACCTTTTTCGTTAGCGATGTTATTCATTAATTCTTGAATTAAAACGGTTTTGCCAACACCAGCACCACCAAATAATCCAACCTTACCACCTCTAACATATGGGCAAAGTAAGTCGATAACTTTAATACCGGTTTCAAAGATTTCTGTTTTAACAGATTGATCTTTAAATTTAGGAGGAGCGCGGTGAATAGATTTTCTTGGAGCTTTGGCTAATTCAGTATTATCTTTATCATCAAGAGTTTCCCCTAATACGTTAAAGATACGACCTAATGTAGCTTCACCAACAGGAACATCAATAGGTTTCTCATTAGAAATAACTTCCATTCCTCTTACTAAACCTTCTGTAGGTCCCATACTAACTGTTCTAACAATGTCATCACCAATATGTTGAGCAACTTCAAGCACTAATGATTTGTTATCACCTAAATTAACTTTTAATGCAGTTAATAATTCAGGTAAATGTTCATTAGAAAACTCTACGTCAACAATAGGTCCAACAACTTGAACAATTTTTCCTTTTACTTGTACATCCTTCATAAGTTTTCCTCCTATATATTACTGGCACTAGTAATCTCAATAATTTCTTGAGTAATAGCGCCTTGTCTTGCTTTATTAAATTCAATCTTAAGGGTATCGAGAATATCTTCAGCATTCTTAGTAGCATTTTCCATAGCATTACTTCTAGCAGCATGTTCACAAACTTCACTCTCTAATAACTTTGCATATATCGTATTTTTGATATAAAAAGGAGCAATTGCGTCAATTAATGCTTCTCTAGAAGGTTCAAATATTGGGGAATATCCTGAAATTGATTCTTCTTTATTAGCCAAAGGTAAGATAGTTATATCTTCCGCTTTAAACACTAGTGGATTTACATATTTAGAATAAATAAAATGTATTTCCTTATATTTTCCAGATAAGAAATCACTCACTATTAGTTTTACTAAAGAAGAAATAACTGATTCATCCTTAATGGAAGAATAGTTTTCAAAACCCTCTAGTTTATTAAATGTATTATTAGCAAAGTGAGTAATACCTTTCTTACCTAAAATAATTGCTTCATCCTTCTCACAAATAGAAGATTCTGCAATCTTAAAAATATTTTGATTATATGATCCACATAAACCTAATGTGGAAGATACAATTACATATAAATTTGATTCACCAGTTCCTTCTTTTATAAATGGTGAATTTACATTATTAGCGTCCTTAAAAAGAGTTTCCATGACACTAGAAACTTTGTCAATATAATCGCGATTTGCAAGCATTTTGTTACGATATGACTTAAGTTTCACAGTGGAAACAAGCTTCATTGCACTCGTAACTTTATAAGCGCCTGTAACCGATTTTATTCTCTTTTTAATCTTCGCTAATTCTTGTCCCATAATTAATTAGAAATCTTGTTAAATTCTTCAATTAAACTTGTTAATTTATTCTCTACTTGAGTAGAAATTTCTTTTTCTACTTCAATACAATCAAATACACTATTATCTTTGGAAGCAATATATTCATAGCAATCTTCTAAATACTTTTTGATGTTAGTGTGTGGGATGTTATCTAAGTATTTATTTTTAGCCACGAATAATTCAAACACTTCTTTAGATAAAGAATATGGATGATATTGATCTTGTCTTAAAACATAGTTTAAAGCTTCACCATGTTTAAGGATTGATAATGTAGAAGCATCAAGATCACTACCAAATTGAGAGAATGATTTCATTTCCTCAAAGTTTGCTAATTCAATCTTTAAACTTCTTGCTACTTGTTTCATTGCTTTAGTTTGGGCTGCACCGCCTACACGTGATACGGAAAGACCACAATCAATAGCAGGACGTTGACCAGCGTTAAATAAATCTGTTTGTAAGAAGATTTGGCCATCAGTGATAGAAATAATATTAGTAGGAATATAAGCACTAATATCACCTGAAAGAGTTTCAACAATTGGTAAAGCAGTAATACTGCCTCCACCATTTTCTTTGTTTAATTTACATGCTCTTTCTAATAATCTTGAGTGTAGATAAAATACATCACCAGGATAGGCTTCTCTACCAGGCGCTCTTTTTAAGAGCAATGATAATGCACGGTAAGCAACAGCGTGTTTACTTAAATCATCATACACGATTAAGACGTCTTTACCTTGTTCCATCCATTCTTCTGCCATAGCAACACCAGCATATGGAGCAATATAAAGAAGCGGAGCAGGTTCACTTGCAGTAGCAGCAACTACTAATGTGTAATCCATAGCGCCAGATTCTTTTAATTTGTCAACAATTTGGGCAACTGTAGAATTCTTTTGTCCAATAGCAACATAAACACAAATGACATCTTTTCCTTTTTGGTTGATGATTGTATCAATTGCAATCGCGGTTTTACCGGTTTGACGGTCACCAATAATTAATTCTCTTTGTCCACGACCAATAGGGGTAATTGCATCAATTGCGGTAATACCGGTTTGTAAAGGTGTATCAACACTTTTCCTAGTCATTACACCAGGAGCAATTCTTTCAATTGGTCTAGATTTTACGCTGTTAATACTTGTGCCCCCATCAATAGGTACACCTAAAGCATTAACAACTCTACCAAGAAAAGCGTCACCAACAGGGACAGACATTACTTGTTTAGTTCTTCTAACTTCATCCCCTTCTTTAATTAAAGAGTCATCGCCTAACAAGACAACACCTACGTGATCACTTTCTAGGTTCATTACTAATCCACTAATATCGTGTGGAAATAATAATAATTCTCCTAACATAGCGTCACTAATTCCATATACAAGAGCGATACCATCTCCAACGGTAACAACTGTACCAACATCAGAGATATCAATTTCTTGTTTATAGGATTTAATTTGCTCTTTAATTAAAGCACTAATTTCATTAGCTTTAATTTTCATAAACTACCTCCCAATTAGAGATTTTCTAAGCTTCTCAATATTCTTTGCAATAGAGTTATCATACTGATGATCATTAATTAAAACCTTAAATCCACCGATTAAAGATGGATCAATTTTGTTAATTAAATGAATCTTAGACTTCTCCATTTCGCCAATACGAGCTTCAATACTGGCTAATAAGGCTTTATCCATAACTTCTGTAGAGAAAATTATGCCTTCAATAATTCCTTGTGAACGATTACATAACGAGTTAAACGCTTCTAAGATATCTAGTAACACTTCTGCACGTGAATTCTTCACTATAATGCAGATAAATGCTAATAAATCTTTAGACAAATATGAAAAAGTTTTCTCAACCTTTTCTATACGAGATTCCACACTTAAAAATGGGGAAGATAATAAATCGATAAATTCCTTATTTTCTTCTAGAATCTCTATTAATTCGTTAGCTTCTTTTTGATAAGCAATAGTAGAATTCTTATCACTTGCTAAACTAAATAGCGCTTCAGCGTATCGTAATGCCACAGTATCCATAATTAATTACTCTTAGAGATAAATTCCTTAGCAATTTCTTCGTTATCTTTACTAGAAACATTTCTTTTTAGAATCTCTTTTGAAGCATCAAGAGCGAGATTAATCATCTCTTCTCTAATTTCTTCTTTAGCTTCTAATTTCATGTCTTCAATTTCTTTTTCGGCTTGTTTAATCTTTTTACTAGCTTCGTCTTGAGCTTCTAAAAGAATCTTTTCTTTTTCTTTATTCGCTAATTCTTTGCTTTGTAAAATAATTTCACTAGCTTCTTTTTTACTTTCGATAACGTTTTGTTCTGCTTCAAGAGTTAATTCATTAACATGAAGCTTTGCTTGTTCGGCATCACGAATGTTACTTTCTATATAGTTTTGACGAGTAACTAGAATCTTTTTAACAGGTTTATAGGCCACAAAGAAAACAACTATAACCATGACAAGTAAGGCTAATATCTGGGCCACAAATGATGGCCAAGATGGTATTAACTTACTTAAGAAGTCGTCTTGAGATATGACTGAACCTTCTGCAGCATCTAATACTACTAGTAACATTCTTTTCCTCCTTTACTAAGCAACAAATAAACATAAAATAGCAACTAACAATGCGTAAATAGCGGTTGTTTCTACAAGTGAACAGGCTAAGATCATTGTGGTACGTAATTTAGAAAACATTTCTGGATTACGTGACATACCGTCAATAGCATGACAGCAAACAAGACCTTCACCGATAGCACTACAGCCAACGGAAAGCATTGCAATCGCAGCACAAAAAGCGCTTGTCATCTTTTAATTCCTCCTTCCATAACTTCATATTCAGTCTCCTCTGGAGCTTCTTGAGCAACAAATATCATCGTTAAAAAGATAAATACTGTTGTTTGGATAAATCCAGAGAATAAATCAAAATAGGCATGTAATATAGGTGTCACAATTGGGGCGATAAAAATTGAATTAAATTCACTTGGAATAAATGAAAATAACGCCGCACTAGCACCTTCTAAGCCATTATAAACAATACTCATGAGTACCCAACCACTAATAGCGTTACCAAATAAACGGAATGTTAATGATAAAAGTGGTGCCCACATTGAGATTAAATTAATAGGTAAAAACAAAGGAATTGGATCAATATAACGTTTAAAATATCCCCAACCAGTAGATTTTGCACTTGTGTAATGAATTAACACAAATGTTACTAAACCTAATGATAAAGGCACTGCAAGATTAGTGACTGGAGAAGGTAAACCAGTTAAACCAAATATAAAGGAAATAAATAGATAAACAGCGATTCCCATGATGAATCCACCAAAATAACGGAATCTTTCTCCCATAAGTCCAACTGCAAGATTTTCAAAAAATCCAACACCTTGTTCAGCAATAAAAAGAAGCCCTTTTGGTTTCTTAAGTGGATCCGCAAAACGAGCTTTAATTCCAATAATTATTGATAGAATAACGATAATTCCCATGACAATGAGTGAAGAAAAAACTTCACCATTAAGGTCAAATTTGAGGAAATTATCAAATAAACCGTCCAAAATTATTTATCCTTTCTTTTTATCGTTACTATTATTAAGAAAATAGTTAATACAAGATATCCCACCATAACAGCGAATATATTAAATAATTTAATATTCTCGTGATAATATAGGAAACCTGCTAGAAACATTGCACCACCAATTAAAATAAAGCGAACAATGTTCATTATTATTAATGGTCCGGCTCCTCTATTAGGATTATTTTTATCTAAAAATCCAGTTATTGTATAACTAATAACCGCAACAACAAATCCTAATAAATAGCCTAAAGTTAATTCGCTCCACCCTAGAGGAATTAACCAAATTGTAGAAATAAGTAAAATTATAGAAAAAATGGTAGCGAGCACTACCGAATAATGGTAGATATTTAAGCTACGCAACCATTTTCTCATTATTCTTATTTAACTTTTACGTATTTCCAACATGCCATTTCAGCAATGCCATCTTTATAAGAAAGTTTGACTTCGCCTTGAATTAATGGTTTTAAATAATCTCTAAATTTATCGCTCATTCTGGTTTTACCAGCCATTAAATCTGGAGTAATGATTGTTTCAGCATTAGCGATTTTAGATAATGGAGCTAATTTAAATTTAATTTTGTATGGGGAAGATGAAACTCTTTCAAATACCACCATCTTACCAGTTCTTCCAGCAATAGCAGCTTTAACTGCTTTAGAACCTGTTTTAACAGCTTCATCTCTATCAACTTTAGAAATGTAAACTGGGCAAGCTCTTTGAAGAAGTGATAATTCAATAGCTCTTGTTGGGATGTTTAATTTATCTTCAATGATTGAACATAAATCAGCACATGTGCCACCAAGTTGAGCATGACCGAAGCTATCAACTCTTGCGGTTTTACCAACTCTTTCAAATTTAACACCTTCACTAACAGCGACTAAGCAGAAGCCATGTTTTTCATAAGCTTCTTTAACATCTGCTAAGAATTCATCTAAATTGAATGGGTTTTCTGGTAAGTAAATTAAATGTGGTCTTGTATCTTCTGGACATAAATCACTAGCAGCGGTTAACCAGCCAGCATTTCTACCCATGATTTCAACAACATAAGCTTTACCAACTTTGAAACATTGAGCGTCTTTAGAGAATGCATTGATGGAGTTAATAACCATCTTAGCAGCACTTGAGAAACCAAGTGAGTGGTCTGTACAAGCTAAATCGTTATCAATTGTTTTTGGAACACCGATAACTTTAATATCAAGACCAAGATTCTTACATAATTTGCTCACTTTATTACAAGTATCCATTGAGTCATTACCACCATTGATAAAGACATAACCGATATTGTATTTCTTAAGTGAATCAATAATCTTTAAGTAGATTGGATCATTGATGTCTTTAGGAAGCTTCATTCTTGTAGTTCCTAAAATTGATCCTGGTGTTTGAAGTAATAATTCAATTTGATGATCATCTTCTTGATTAATATCAAAGAGATTGTCATTAATTAAACCTTCAATACCATTACGGGATCCGTAAATGTGGCCAATAACATCTGGATGTTTTCTTGCTTCTTTAATTGCACCATATAAAGAAGAGTTAATTACAGAAGTTGGACCACCTGATTGGATGTAAACCATGTTTTTCATAAAATGTTCCTCTTTTCGTACACTATTTAATTTAATAAAATTAACTCAATAAATCAATAATAAGTGAAATAATTTTATTAATAAAATTTTTAATATCCAAATGATACTAAATAAAAGACTGATATACTTTTTCAATATATCAGCCTGCTATTTTGATATGTAATACCACTATTAACGTTTCATTATTAATGAATCATCCAATTTAAAAGTATCTTTTTATTCTCAAATTAGTTCATTTTATTTCGAAATAAATGATATCTGTTGTTTAGAATTGCCAGGTCATTATAGTGTCTGTATGTTCCCAAAATCTAGCAGTTATTCTTTTTTGAGTACAGTTGCAAGAAACAGAAAGCGCTGTTGTCCAAATATTCGCATTATCCCTTAAAGGTTTTTCTTCTCCAGCAATATATTTTTCTAAAGTTTCTTTAATCCCGGTAGCTTTATAATAATCAATCAATCCTTTTTGAAGTTCTTTGAAGTTTCTATCATCACTTGTCCAATATAAGTCCGCTCGATTGAGATATTCTTGATATTTTGCTGCATCATCTAAATCGCTTTGAACTTTAGAACCAGCTTTGACTCTATCATGAGCCTCTTTATATCCTTTAACTTTATCAGCATCAGGATGAGTTGGATTTTCAGCAAAGATATCAACATATTTACCTTGTTCATCAATTGGAATTAATTTTACGTTATCACTTCTCCAATCAAGAGATGGATTACCGTCTTTGTCTTTAAAATGAACATGTCCTGGTTCATCTCCTTGATCTGGATTTTGGGTAGCATATTCAATGTTTAAAATTTCGTTTCTCCACATAATTTTTTCCATTAAATCCGCCATTTGTTGTTCATTTTGGACTTGATTGATTCTTTCAATACCAAATTGAAGTCTTCCGTATCCTGATTGATTTTTAGAAAGAATATTCCATTTTGGAGTAACGTAATAGTTACCTTGCCCATTTTGATAAGGGAGATACATAATTTCATTACGGGCAATTTCAATTAAGCCAAATTCACCAGTGGCATCTCCAATCATAAAGCAAAGATTCCATCCAGATGCGACAGATTCATCTAACATAGTGTAAACACTAATATAATTTGTAATATAATCTAATGCTTCACTTACTGTCGCGCAGCTAGCGGCAACAATATATGGAAGAGAAATAGTACAAATTCTATTTGGACAATTTGGATTTGTACCACTACAAATCATATATTCTTCAAATGCTCTCATATTGTACTCAATATAAAGACCTTTTTCATTGAATGAATCAGATGCTAATAATGGAAGAGCGTTATAATAATCATCTTCAATTTTTTCTTTTTCTTTTAAAGCTGCATATTTGTCGCCACTTAAAAAGAGTTCATCATAAGTAAAGTTGATGGTTTTATATTTAAACCCATTTTTTGGTTCAACATGAGTAACATAACAAGGGAGTTGAGATACTGTTAAATCTAGGTTTCTTCCAATTAGAACATCACCATTATTGGTTTTTGTTGCTAAAGCAGAACAAGCTCCACCTTTTAGCTTAGCCCATTGATCATAACGAGCATTTGAATACTCTAATGCTTTTTCAAAATCAAAATCAGTGTGAGTATCAACATCAATGACATAATGTCCTAAATCAGTGAAATTTTCGTGTTTTATATTATCAACTTGCCATTTATAAGTAGCACCTTTAATAGGTTCATTATTCCCACAAGATGTAACGGATAAAATAGAAAGCAAAGATAGTAAAAATAATTTCTTTTGCATAATAAAACTTCTCTTTATTAATCAATATTTTATCATCTTTATTATAAAAACCCACACTTTTATAAAGTGATAGGTTTATTGGGCTTCAATAACAATATTTTATTTATTGTAAATATTTATGTTGCAATATGTTACTTCTTCAGCAGTTATTTTATATGTTTGATGTTGGATTAAAATAACTAATGAATTAAATATACAAATATAACGCCTAATAAAATTAGATGGGCTGGATAGAAAATATAAAAGAACCATTTATTGAATTCAGATTTTTTACCAGATTTTCCGTTATATAAGAAGATCATAACTGGAATAACCAATAATGCTCCTAGTCTCCATAAGTTTGTTACTTTAACAGCGGGGATTAATTCAAGAGGCCATAAACCATGGATTGGAAATAAACCAAAATAATAAAGTAAACACACTCCAATATAAGCAAGCCACATCCAAACTGGCTTTTTCTTTAAATAATAGAAAATTAACACCATTAAAATGCCAAGATAGTTCCAATCACCTATAAAAGATATACCCAATATTAAGATTGTAAAAATCACTTTTAGAGAAATATGTAATTTTGACTTTTCCCAAATTATTAAAGTTAATAAACCTAAGAATAAAGTAAAAATAACAGAACTATTAAATATTGCTAAAGTTTTATCTACTCCAGGCAAATAAAAATAAGTTGCCGCTGAAACTTGTATATCCCCTTCATAAACCCAAAGAGGAGACCATTGACGTGTTTCAAAAAACACAAATGGTAAATGAGATATTAAAGCAAAGATTCCTAATCTAAAGAGATATTTTTTAACATTTTTAGTATAACTAAATCCTTCCGCTAAAAAATAGAACATAATTGGACCAGTTAATCTAGCTAGTGTTCTTGCAATAATATAAAAAGGATTAGTGTTCTCTAATGGTATGGCTTGGACCAAATGATCAAAAAACATCAATACAATAATTATGTATTTTAAGACATTTCTATTAAGCACCTTCGTTTTAGAAAAAGCAGGTAATCTTGTTACAAGTTCTTCACTCATGTTGTTTAAATTATATACGAAAGAACATGATACTTAAATGAATTATCAATTAATACTGCCACTTTTTTAAACGCAAGGATCTAATATGCTTAGGAATATCAACTAAATATTGTGATATCTTACCCCATTATTAACACAAAACACTCATAAAGAGTGTCTAAATAAATACAATTTGTTGTTTATATATTTAGTTATGGTAACTACAAGCTTCTGATGTATAAAAGATTTGTTGTTTACCAACATTGTTATCAGAATAATTAATTGTGACATCCCCTGCTCTAATAGAAGCACCAAATTCCATAAGAAATTTCACTTCTTCTAGTTTATGGAAATTTTGATATGGATCTCCATTATAAGTTGTTGTGATTTCAAAGCCACTTGATGTTTTTGAATATTCTAAAGTATATAGCGCTACAGTAGAATTTTCTTGAGGAGAGCCTTTGGCTCCTTTATAAATAAATTCTAGATTTCCACTATCAGCAACTTTATCTGATAAATAGATATTAACAGCATAAATGCCGACATCATCAGTGACAACTTGAATACGTTTTATTTTCTCATCTAAAGCAAATGGAGATATAGAAGGATTTTCATTCTCATTTACTGGATCATCATTATGAAAAATATCATCAAGATTTCTTGGATTTCTATTAGAACATCCTGAGGCAAAAAGTAAGCCCATTAATAATAAAATAGAGCAAATGGATTTCTTAATCATTTCTCTACATTATCATAAATATATAGGTAGATAAAGGGAGTTTGCAGTTAAAACTTACTTAATTTATTTTATAACTTACTCACATCCCATTAGGTATATGCTAAAATAAACCTATGAGCTTTACAGTTACATACTTATCTAAGAAAATAGTGTTTTCATCACCCGTTGAAGCAAGAGAAATTGTAGGTAATGATAAAAATATTGTTTGTGTTACTGTTAATAACCGTGTTCGTGAATTAACTTATCTCATTCACAAAGACGCAGAAGTTAAAGCGTTAACACTTAAAGATAGAGACGCAAAACCTACCTATGATGCTTCTTTACGTTATGTAATTGCGATGGCGTGTAACCAACTATTTAAAGGTGAGAAAATTAAGTTTTCATATTCAATTTCTCGTTCAATATTCTTAAATTTTATAGATAAGAATAAAGTCTTTACTCCTGAAATGGTTAAAGATTTATCTTTAAAAATAGATGAAATTGTTAAAAAAGACTTAGTGTTTAACCGTAAAAAAGTTACTCAAGAAGAGATGGAAAAAATCTATTCTATTGAAGGGTATAAAGAGAAAGTTGAATTACAAAAATATCGTACTGATCAACAAGCCCATTATTATGAATGTGATGGATATAAGAACTATATGTATTCAAGAATGGTTCCTTCATCAGGATATGTAAATAGATATAACTTAATTCCTTATGATAATGGCGTTATTATCCAATATCCAAGATTTGATTGTGATGGAGAAATCCCAATATTTGAAGATGCTCCGATTTATCATAAAACTATAAAAGAGGCGAGATTTAACGCAGAAATTATTAAAGCGGAATCAGTAATTGATATTAATAAAAACATTGAAGATAGTAAAGAAATTGATTTTATCAATCTTTCTGAAGCGCTTCATTCCAGACAACTTAACAATATCGGCGATATGATTATGGATAAAATTAATCAAATCAAACTCATTTGTATTGCTGGTCCTTCTTCAAGTGGTAAGACTACATTTGCGAATAGACTTAGAATTGAACTACTTTCTAGAGGGATAAAGCCAATCAGAATTTCTTTAGATGATTATTTTAAAAATCGTGAACTTACTCCAAGAGATGAAAATGGAGATTATGATTTTGAAAGTATTGACGCTATTAATGTTGATTTATTTAATAAACAAATGAATGAATTAATTGAAGGAAAAGAAGTAGATTTACCTAGATATGATTTCACTACTGGTAAGTCAGTTATTGGTAGAAAACTTAAGTTAGATAAGAATCAACCTTTAATAGTGGAAGGAATTCATGCATTAAATCCACTTATGACTAAGGAAGTATCGCAAGATAGTATCTTTAAGATTTTTATTGCACCACAAGCCCAAATTAGAATTGATGAAGAAAATCCACTATCTTTAACAGATTTAAGATTATTAAGAAGAATTGTTAGAGATTATAAATTTAGAAATGCTCCACTAAAAGAGACATTAGATATGTGGCCAAATGTCAGAAAAGGTGAATTTAAATGGATTTACCAAACTCAAGAAAAAGCAGATGTGGTATTTAATTCTTACCTTCCTTATGAAATATGTGTAATGAAAAAGTATGCTTTACCATTACTTGAAACAATTAATAAAGAAGACATGCATTATCCAGTTGTATTAAGACTTAAAAGAATGCTTAAGTTCTTTAATAGCATCAAAGATACATGGGTGCCATGTAGTTCTATAATAAGAGAATTTATTGGTGGATCTTGTTACCAAGACGTTTAATTATTTTTCACAAATTTAGATTTAAATTTAAGTGATTCAATCTTATGTATATTAACAAGTTGTTGGAAGTATATTCTTTTCATATTCTCATATCCAGCTTGTACTTCTTTAGGAATATATTCATCAATTAACTTTGCAAAAACCTTCTCAATTCGGAAAAATGACTCATATAAAGAAAGTAAGCAGAGGCTATAGAAATAGTCTTTATTAGAATAAATAAGTAAAGGTGTACAGTGAATTAATTCTGAAGATTGGATATAGCTTTTCCCGTATATATCAAGTTTAGCAATAGGCTCCATTCCATCTCTAAAATTGAGTTTTGGAGTTGGATTATTTTTAAATTCATCAATCGCGTAAAGCCAACCATATTCAATGTATTTTTTCATGTCCTTACTTTTTAGATCATAATCTCTCATTTCGGACTTAATAGTTTCAAATACTTTATCGGTTTCTTCTTTAGACTTACCACCATGGGAGAATATATAACCATATTTCATATGTTGTAAATATGCTTCAATTACTTTATCGCCATATTGGACTAAGATTAATAAAGTACATTCACATTCATG
>JAZRZD010000019.1:0-47647 GCA_045601085.1 Bacilli bacterium
AATTTCGCATTAAAGCGAAATCATACAAAATTTTTCCGATTAAGATTTTATTTATTTAATGAACGTAATTCGTCTTCAAGAGTCTTATTATCTTTCGTAGATTTATGAGGAATTTTCTTCCATTTAACATGCATAAATAACGATAAGAAAGCGCATGGTATAGCCATTATATCAAACCATGGGAAAATAATAATATAAAATATTACTTTATATACAGGAGCGTTAATACTCTTCCATTCTCTAATGGTGATTAAAATCGCTAAGAACCAGCTACCAACACAGATACCACCAACAGTAAATCCTATGTAACTTAAAAATGACATAACAGCAACTTGAGGATCTCCACCCAATAGAACATCAATAACTAACCAAACTTGGTAGACAAGAGTCAAAATAATGTTCACTAAAGCATATGGTAAAATTTCACAAATATTATCATATTTTGTCATAGAAGGTCTTTTTATAAAAGACCACACTAACTTAAACCAGTTTTGACAAAAATTAATTAATGAACCTTTTGCGCACCTAATTCTTTGTCTACAGGAAATAAAGAAATTAGTAGGGTGTTCAATATATACTTTGGCATCTTCACAGAAACCAAATTTATATCCTTTTGTAACCATTTTTGTAACATATTCAGCGTCTTCAGTTAGAGTATGGGAATCCCATCCTTCTTTTAAAATTAATTCTTTGCTCACTAACCAACCAGTTCCACATCCGCCATCACCAACATGTAATACAGCTTTAGGTCTATGACATGACATAACCATTCTGTAATAGTTATATCCGTATGCTGAGGTAACAACATTATCATTGAAGTTTACTGTATCTGGATAACCAACAACAGCTTCGAATTTACCTGTTGAATAAGCATCATTCATTTTAGAAAAGAAGTCTTTTGAGATAATACAGTCAGCGTCTAAAACAATGAAAGCATCATAATTATGAATTGAACCATCTTCAATAATCTTTTTGAAAAAATATTCCATTCCCCAACCCTTTCTTGCTTTATCTGGTTCATTTCTTTCTACTACTATACAACCCTTACTTCTAGCAACGTCTGCAGTATGGTCAGAGCAGTTATCAGCGACAACAAAAATATCAATTAATTCTTGTGGATAATCTTGATATCTAACTGAATTAATGCCGGTTTCAATAACGTTTTCTTCATTTCTTGCACATATTAAAGCAGCAATTTTATGTTTCTTTTCACTAACGGGAAAGGTAACTTTTTTATGGAAAAATCCGATAATAGTAAAAACAAATCTATAGGCAAATAGCACTACAAATACGAGACTTAAAATTGATATAACAAAATGATATGTGCCCAATGGAGAACCAATCTCATTTATGTGCAAAAAATCGTTTAAAAACCATTTAACAATAAAATCCCACATAACTATTTAATTTTACCTTATTTAAGTAAGTCTTTCCATATAGGAATAATGTTCGTATATGAAAGATCTTCACTTCTTTTTAATGATGATTTCTTTAATTCAATTAATGTGTCTTTGTTAGATAATATCTCATATATTTTATTCGCAAAATCAGCTGGTTCATTACTTGTTAAATAATAACCATCTTTACCATTTTCAAACATCTCGATTGTAGAATCTCCAAAATAAGTTGATATACATGGAACAGATAAAGCATTAGCCTCGCCTTTAACAAGGACAAAACCCTCATATCTAGAAGTTAATAATAAAAGATCGCTCCCTCGTAATACTTCTTTTACCTTGGAAGTCATTGGATAAATAGTTACAACATTTTCTAAATTATGCTCTTTGATATATTTTTCCATTGGCTCTTTAAGTGGTCCATCTCCATACATATCAAAAGAGAAATTTAAGTTAGTTTCTTTTAATTTATTAATAATTTCTAATGCAAAAAGTGGATTTTTTTGCTCTGAGAACCTTCCTAAGAACACAATCTTGTTATTATGAACATCGAAGTGTTCCTCTCCTTCAAACCTAATTGGATTATAAATATAGGAAACTTTAGACTTTAATTTTTGTTTTCTTAAAACTTCATCCATTGTGCTTTTGGTTAAGAACACAATTTGATCTGGTTTTCTAGACATCTTTAAAAGCATTTTATTACCAAAAGTAAAATAGTTACGGGAATTAAAATGGAAATGGAATATGGAATACACTCCTTTAGGGGCGAACATGTAAGAATCGCCACTACTGGAGATAAGTTTTCCAGGATGCTCATTAATAAGCTTTTTAATGATTTTTCTATATTTATGTTTCTTAAAGAAAAAGTAATGTGCTGCCTTAAAGAATAATCCGATATTTTTATATCCCTTTTTCTCTTTTTTATTTTTTAATGCATAGGCATCAAGTCTAGTAACATCTTGTGGAATATTTAAATAAAATAACTTAATACTTTTATCTAAATTATAGACAACTTCATTTTCAACTTTAGCGGTAACAATACACACAATATGGAACGAATCCGCTAAATGGTTCATTAAATCAGTGGATACCATTTCTGTTCCGCCAATTTGATCTAGATGTTGTATATGCCAATATAAGTAAGGTTTATTGTCCATAAAATAATAGTTATAAATAACTTTTATATTATACCAAATATAGCATTCCAAGCGCTACAAATAGTAAAGGGATAGAAATAATCGCACCATACTTAATAAAGTCTAAAAAATTATATTTAATGTGTTGTTTTTTAACTAATCCAGTAAACATAATACCTGCTAATGCGCCTATAGGAGTTAAGAATGCTCCTAAGTTACTCCCTACCACTGTGCCATATATCATTCCTAAATTAGAACCACCACTAGAGGCAATAATTGAAGAATATAAAATTGACATTGGGATATTATTAATAATATTTGCAGATACAAACGAACTAATTCCATACACTAAAATGCTATGCTCAGTGCCAAAGAAGTTAGAAAGTTCTATAGTTATACCCTGTTTAGTAAGAGCGATAACAATTACAAACATAGAAAGAACAAATGGAACTAATGCATAAGGAAGATGCTTAAAAGGCATAATTAAAAAGTGCATCTTATCTTTTCTAATAATTGATGTAATAATTCCATAAACAGTCAAAAACCCTGCACAAATCAAGGATATTAACCACATATGAAGTTCGCTAACATAAGAAGAGACTACTAATAAAATAAGGCAAACTAGTAATGTGGCAATACCAACAGACATATCTAATTTGTTGATATGAATAGTCTCATCATTTTCACATGTGAATTTCTCTTTTAGTTTTTTATAAAAGAGCAATAAAAGAAGCAATATCTCAACCCCGCCCGTAACTAATGTTGCAGGGGCCATCACCATAAAATAATCAAAGAATGATATACCCGCACTTAAACCAAGATATATATTTGTAGGATTACCGATAATAAACATCATGCTCCAAGTATTAGCAGCGGCAAATTCCATTACCAAATATGGAATAGGATTAATATTTGTCCTTTTAGCGAAATAACAAATAAATGGGGTGAAAGTCAAAATCACTACATCATTAGATGTAAACATGGTCAATAGAGACACAAAAACAAAGATGATGATAAATAATCTAAGTTGGCTTCCTTTGGCCTTAGAAGCGGCTTTTGCGGCCAAATATGAAAAGAATCCTACACTATCAAGGAATGTTGAGATAAATGTCATAGATAAGAAAAGCACAAGTACTTTTATAGGGTTAATTTCTGTATCAGCAGTTAGTCCTGCCCAAACATCTTCAAAACTTACTTGTTGAGCAATTAATAAAGCCAGTGCCCCCGCTAACGCAATAACCCAATATAAGGAGAAACTTAACTTCTTAAATTTGATATTTGGCAAGAATATGATTGAGCCAATAATTAACACGAATGTGACAATAGAAATGATAAGTGTTGTAATCATAACGAATTAGATAATACCACTATCAAAAATCTAAGCAATAAAAATAGACTTTATTTTTCAGCTTTTTACTCAATAAAGTCTATTATTTACTAATTATTTGAAGAAATTACTTTTTCTTTTTCTTATCTTTCTTTTCTTCTTCTAAGAAAGCGAGTTCTTGATTTCTCTTCTTCTTACGTTTACCACCGCCAAGGAATTGGAATAAACCTTTGAAGAAGTGACCATCAAACATTTTGATCATACCATCGAGTTGATAATCACTGATAGCTCCACCAGTCATTCTTGAGAAGCTTCTTAATGGTTGATAGTAAACACCCATGATAATGCTATTTGCAGTGGCTTTTGGTGAGCACTTAATAGCAACACGAAGTGCCCAAGCAAAGAATCTACCACTCCAACCACGTGCATATCTTAATGCGTTAACAGTGGTTAATCTATTTGGGTGTAAACGTTTCTTACGGTAGAATACTGGATCATTGTCGCTATATTCTTCACCAAATAACTTAACAAATTCTTCTTTAGTTAAATTATTGACATCGCCAGAATAGTATTTTGCAATATCTTTACCTTCATAAGGATTTGCACTAACTGTGCCTTTAACTTTGATATCGCCTGTGAGTCTAATATCAGCACTTGAAGCACCAACATAGATTTCATAAGCGCCATCTTCAACTTCCCATTTATTTGTTGCAACATCGAAATATCTAAATGTGTAATCATCAAATGGAATTTCCACTTTTATGTCTTTTCCAGCTTCAATTTCAACTTTTGCGAATCCTTTGAGTTCCTTAATTGGTCTAAAGATTTTGCTATCTTTCTTACCAACATAAAGTTGAACAATTTCTTTACCTTTTACATTGCCAGTATTTTTAACTGTTAATGAAACGCCTTTGTCGGTAACTTTTAAATCACTATATTCAAATGTTGTATAGCTTAAGCCATATCCAAATGGATATAAGACTTCTTTATTAACTTTTTCATAATATCTATAGCCAACATAAATAGATTCTTTATATTCAGCGACATATTCTTTCTTATGGAAATAGTTAATAGATGGAGAATCTTCTAATGTTAATGGATAAGATTCTGAAAGTTTACCACTTGGATTAACTTTACCAGTAATAACATTAAGAACTGCGCCAGAAGAGGCTTCACCACCAAGGAAACCATGAACAACTGCGTTAGCGGATTTAACAAATCTTAAATCAGTAACACTACCTGCAGAAACAATAACAACAATCTTTTTACCTAAAGACGAGAGTTTCTTGAATAATTCCACTTGGTTATTTGGAATATTGATATCTTCTCTATCTAAGCCTTCAGCTTCTGTAACATCATCTAAACCAATATAGTAGAGAATTACATCAGCATTAGCGGCTAATTTGATAGCTTCTTTTTCTAACTTCTTATCAATTTTATTTTTGAAATTATATCCAGCAGCATATCCAACTACATCTAACGAAGTATTTTTAATTTCTTCTAATGCTAAATCGATGTGGTGTGGATTGACCTTACTAGAGCCAGCGCCTTGATATCTTGGAATTTCAACGAATTTACCAATTAATGCGACTTTTGTAGCATCTTTTAATGGTAATACGCCATCATTTTCTAATAAGACAATTGATTCTTCAGCAACTTGACGAGCAATATCATGATGTTTTGCTGGATCAATAGGTCCGTCTTTTTCTTTTAATGCTTTACTTGTACGGAATGTAACATCAAGTAAAGAATCTAATCTTTCATCAATTTCTTTAATATCTAATTTGCCTTCATTAACTGCTGTGTAGAGTTCATATGTTGTATCTCCACCACCAGTAGGCATTTCAAGTTCATTAGTGCAGAGTAAACCTTTAATACGATCATTTTCTCCACCCCAGTCAGTAACAATAATTCCTTTATAACCCCATTCATTACGAAGGATATCTTTTGCTAAGTGTTCACTTTCGTTAGTGTAAAAACCATTAACCAAGTTATAAGAGGACATTAATGCATGAGGTTGTCCTTCCTTAACTGCAATTTCAAAGTTTGTTAAATAGATTTCTCTAAGAGCTCTTTCATCAATTTTGGAATCAACAGTGCAACGGCATAATTCTTGGCTATTTGCAGCGAAGTGTTTAACACAAGCGCTAATACCTGTAGATTCAATACCTTTAATTAAGTTAGCGGCTAATTTACCTGCTAAATATGGATCTTCTGAGAAATATTCAAAGTTTCTACCACATAAAACGTTTCTTTTAATATTGATGCCAGGGCCTAATAAAATATTTACATCTTGGTCTCTAGCTTCTTTTGATAAGGTTTCACCCATGGTTTTTAATAAGTCTAAGTTCCATGTGTTAGCACTACCACTAGCGGTAGGGAAACATGTTGCTTTAACAGATTCATTTAAACCTAAGTGATCGCTTGCGCAAGCTTGTTTTCTTAAACCATGAGGGCCATCAGAGAGAAACATGCTTGGAATACCAAGTCGATCAATGTTTTGTGTTTCCCAGAATGTTTTTCCGGTTAACAAAGCAACTTTCTCTTTTAAAGTAAGTTGGTCAATAATGTCCTTATATTTCATATAAAAATCCTCTTAAAATAATTTTATCATTATTTGAGATATTTTTTGAATAAAAAAATATACTTTGCAAAAGAGCAAGAAAAAAGGTAGCCCGAAGACTACCCTTATTTTTAGTTAATTAAACTAATTAAGCAATTGCTTTAACTTCGAAGTGTTTAACAGAACCACTTCTAATTAAATCTGTATTAGTAGAATTACCTTCTTGGACTGCGCCATCAAAGTAATATTCTAATCCATCAGCAACTTTAATTGTTCTGGTTTTGCTTGTATTACTTGAAGCAATAGATAAGACAGAACCAGTAACATCTAATAAGCCATTAACTGTAATATCAGTGTAACATGCACAGATACCATTATCGAATCCGTCGATTGTTAATGAAGCACCTTCATTAATTTTGAGGATACTTTCGTTAAGACCGAATTTTGAGCTACCATCACCTGGACATGTAATGATAACATCAGTATCAATAACACCGGTTAACATAGATCCAACTGTTGAAGAACCCCAGAATGAAAGACCATCACAGTTAGAATTTTCTGGAGCACTAATTGTTAATGGGCCACCAGTAATAACGACTGTTCCTTTAGCATTTGCTGGGAATGTTAAAGTCATATCTTCAAATGTGAAACCAGTATCTGCAACTGTTAATGTTGTAGTCTTTGATGATGCATCATAGCTAAGTTCAACACCATCAAATGTGCTATTGAAGTTGTATGGTGTGTAGTGTGTTGCAACACCAGAAGCATCAGTAACTGTGACATAACCACCATTAACATAGTCTTTAGTAATGATATATTGATCTTTACCAATTGATGCTGGATCTTTTAATGTCCATTTTTCATGTAATGATCTAGAATTTGTACCATCTCTAGTAACTTTTCTTGTGTAATCTGTTTCATTTAAAGCAGGAATTTCAAGTGCTTCTGCTTCATAACCACAGACTGGGCAGTAACCGCTAGCTGTATGACCAGCGACTCCGTAATCTGGTGCAACTTCTGGGTCACCATCATCGAAAAGGTGATCATTTAAATCAGCACCGAAGTTTTTGTCTTCATAGCCTTCATCTAAACATGCGTGCCAGTGTTGTTCTGAGTCATTGGACCAATCATCAGCGTATGCGTGTTCTAATTTTGGAATGTCTCTAGTTTCATCAACAAAACCACAAACTGTACATTTATGGCTTTCTAAACCTTTGGATTCGAAGCTTGCTTCTCTAGTAACAACCCATTCAAATGTGTGGTTGGCTTTGTCAGAAACTTCTACACAGCTTGTATCAGTACAACTGTGCCAGTGATCTGTTGCGTCTGAACTCCAAACACTTGCCCATGTATGTTCGTGTGGAGTTGGACTTGGACCAGGACCTGGACCTGGTTCATCACTTCCACCACATGCTGCTAATAAAGCAAAAAGTGGAAGTAAAACAAGTAACTTTGTTTTTTTCATATATATACCTCTTTGCTTTTAATATATTCAGTTATAAATAAAATTACAAGTAAAATGTGCTTAATAATACAATTATTACCGAGAATATTATTCTTTATATCGTGCACATATATGCGCCTATTTTATTTATTAAATAAGGATAAATAATAAAAAAAGGCTGATGTAATCTCATCAACCTTTATTTGTAATTACTTACTTATCATTGAGTTGGCTATCTGTATAACCTTGTTCCCAGTTATTTAATGTGAATGGCATATAACCAACATGGTAAAGTTCATCAAATGTTACTGCATTAGTCTTCTTAGAAGAATATGTATCGAAGTTGCAGTAGGATGTTGATTCACCACCATAGATGAATCTACCAGATTTTGGAGTAGATGTATCAGCATAATAAATCTTTGATTTAGCTGAATCGATATGGCCGTTTGAATCATGGATAATATCTACACCAATGATCATTCTTACATGGGTTGTAGAACCTTGAACAGTTCCAGTTGGAACATTATCTTTATATGTTTTACCTCTAGAGACAATACCATCACCAGGAAGAATATTAGCATATACTTCTTCAAAAATGTTTGTACCCGCTGCTAGAAGATTTTCTTGAAGTTGGTATCCAAATAATGATGTTTCATCAGTTGGCATTTTTGGCATTACTGGGTCACCAGGAATATGGACAAAATCGTGGTGATCGATTTGGACAGGTACGCCATTTGACTTTTGAGCATATTCAGCTATGTTGCCAATACCTTCATCAACGGTGTCACATGCATATTGTATACAACCATATAGAAGTTCTTTTTCAGGTGCAACCTTATAGCTATTAAGGAATCTTTTACCAAATGTAAGTGTGTAAGCAGCACTTACAGAAGCAGCACAGTCAAGACCATGTACTTGTGTGGTATTTTTCATGAAACATTCTTCGATATGTTCATAATCATAGAAGTCATCATTTGTTGTGTTATAAAGAGTTCCTCTATATTTACCTGGTTGGAATAACCATTCATTGTAACCATCTTTATAGGTCCAAGGTCTATTTGTTTCCCAACGTGAGGAAGCAAGTGTATTCATGTAATCACATGCTAATTTCCTATTTCCTGTAGCGGTATAAGTAACTTCACCATCAACTTTCTTAACATATGTTCCGTCATAGCGTTGTGGAGCAGTTTTAACATATTTACCAACGCTCTTAATGAAGAATGTTTTGCTTTCTGCATCATAACCTAAATCTTCACTAGAAATCTTAAGGTTAATAGCAGGTCTTGTACCTTTAACATCAGTTACTGACTTGTGATACAATTTGAATTCACCACTAGCCTTAACTTGATCGTTATTGGTACTGTTATCACTTCTTAATAAATAATCTTCAGGTAATTTAAGAATATCTGGAGTTATATATTCTTCAACTTCTGCTCTACTAAGGAAGAACATTTTAGCATTTTCTAATTGCTTTGTTGGATCAGTTGAACCTAATGGAGCACTAGATGGAGAAATAATACTGTTAAGTGAGTCTGGGAAGTATCTTCTCATATATTCTTCGCACCATGCTTCAGCAGCAGTGCCAGTGAAATAATAGTTTGAAGTAACTCCATCAGCTGGGTATTTTGTCATACCAGCAAGGCCAGTAGACACTAAGAACATACCTGGTTTTCCATCATTAGCCTTAAAGTCTAAGATATAGAAATCATTATAGGATCCTTCTTTGTATGGAATTCTAACGATATCAAGTTGTTTTGCATTAACATATCCAGGTTTTTCACCATTTTTACTTTCAAAGTTAGCAAAAATTTCAGTATTTGCGGATATCTTAAGTGGGAAGGTAACTTTTTGAGTTCCTTCTTCATCAAAAGACCAACCTATAAATTTGTAGCCTTCTTTTATGTTAGGCATACCAATAGAATTAATGATTTTGTTTTTTGGAATTTTAATGGACAATTTTTCTTGTCCTTCGTTAATAAGTGAACCACTTGTTGTTGAATATAAATCTAAATTGTAATCACTAATAACAACATCTTCTGCGATATGTGGACCAAAGTGTTCACAATATGTACCTTTAGGACCATAAGCAGTTCTTGCGTAAATGAAAAGTTCTTCTGCAGTAACGTTTCCATCTTTATCATAGTCAGCGTAGAAATAACCATATGGGTTTTTAGTAACACCTACACTAAATTGTGAAGCAAGATCACTTGGTAAAGAAATTGTTTCATCACTAGTGCTAACAAAGCTATATGGTCTATATGTAAATTGGTTGTTATATGTTGAAGAACCAGCATCAACTGGACCAGTAATAACAGTAAATTTCTCTCCATCAAGCTTATCTAAGAAGTTATAGCTATATACATAATTTGGATTAAATACTTGTCCGACATATGGAGCACTAATTAAAACATAGAATTTTCCATTATAATTCTTAAACCAGTTAAACATTGTAGGAATATCAATGAATTTATTTCCACCAGTGGTGTAATCATCAAAAAGTTGAAGTTGACCTTTACCATCAGCATTACAGCTTAAGATGACATAGCTGACATCGTTTTCTTCGTTATTTCCAAAAACTTGGTCAAATTCTGCTTTTAATGCAGATTTAGCATCATTAACAGATGCTTCGTTGATAGGATTACAAGAGAGGAGTTTTGTAGCAGGATTGAATGCTTGATCAAAATTATTGAATGCGTATTCGCCTGCTCTTTGTAAGCTGTAATAACCATCTTTTTGAGTGGTATTTTTAGAGTCCCAAGATCTTACATATAAATGTCTTTTGCCAACAGGATCTTCATCATCTTCAGATTCCATGACCTTAGCGCTTGTAATGTAATATGGGTAGTCATAATCATAAGGATCATCATTAACAGGACCTGGACCTGGGCCAGGACCAGGACCAACTGGATCACCACCACCGCCATCAGCGGCAACACAACCAGTTGTTAAGCAGCACAATCCTAAAATAGTACTTAAAAACAATTTCTTTGCTCTTTTCATATATGCTTTTTCCCTCTTTACTTATTAATATATTAATTTATTTAATAAATAACAATAAAAAGTGTCTAATTAAGTTATATGAATTATAAATAAAAAGGCTGACATTATTCATACCAACCCTTTATAAAAAAATAATTAAGCTTTATGCTTGGATTACCTGTAAATGAGTAACATTATTGTTTTTAATATTAGCAGTATCGGTAGAAGTCATACCTGATTGAAGGACATCATTAAAGTATACTTTTAAACCAGACGCAAATTTAATTGTTCTATTAACACTATTAGTAGAAACAATAGCATATTTAGTAGCAGTAATATCTAATTCGCCATTTACGTTAATAGGTGAATAACCTGCTCTAATACCATTAGCGAAGTTACTAATTTTTAATTTAGCACCCGCATTAATATCAATGTAGTTTGCTTTTAATCCATAACCATTATTAGCAGTAGAATAATCTTTTGAATAATTAAGCGTTAATTGATTATCAATAGTAACTTTTGAATAATATGCTGTAGATGAAGAGTTACATGAGAATAATAAAGCAGGATCAGTAACACCTTTAGGAGCATTAATTGTTAATGGGTATCCAGTAATAATAAATTTACCTGCAACAGAGTCACTACATGGGAAGATAATAGCAACATTATTAAGTATTACTCCACCAGGTTTAGCGACATTAATTGTTGTAGTTTTTGTTGATTTATCGATATTAATTTCAATACCTGGGAATTTTTGTGCAAATTCTAAATAATTATAAGCAGTTGTAACCATTTTTCCTGTTGCATAGTCATCAACAATAGCAAAACCATAATCATGAGTTTTAGTAACAACATATGAATCTCTATTAATAGTTGTTGCGTCTTTTAATGTCCATGTCTCGGTTAAAACACCATTACTCCATGAAGATTCTTTAGCGTAATCAACTTCATTTAGTTTTGGGATTTCTATTGCCTCAACATCAGCATTACAAACACTACATTTTCCAGTAGCGGTACTACCAGCTTCTGTATATGTTGGTTCTATATCATTTCCACCATTAATAAGTGTATGTTCTGTAACATCTATACCAAACACCTTGTCTTCATAACCGGCATCAGTGCATGCATGCCAGTGATGAGTACCATCAGAAGACCATTCAGTAGAATAATGAAGTTCTAATTTTGGAATATCTTCTTTTTCCTTAACATATCCGCATATTTTGCATTTATTGCTTCTAACACCTTTAGCAGTTGCGGTTGGTTGTTTTGTTATAATCCATTCAAATGTGTGAGGTGCTTTATTAAACATTTCTTCACATCCAGGATCAGCGCAATAATGCCAATGGTAAGTTTCATCTTTATCCCAAGAATGAGAAACATTATGTTCTGCAGGGTTAGGACCAGGTGAAGGTTGTTCCCCAGCACTACATCCAACTACAAAAATAAGAATTGGAAGTAGAATGATTAAATTTTTCCTTTTCATAATCTTTTAATTCCTGGTTAAATTAATGTCCGGTTTCCCAATTATTTAATGTGACTGGAAGATATCCAGACACTAAAAGGTCACTAAATGACATAACATTTGCACCACTTTCGGAATAAACATCAGATGTAAGGAATGATGTTAATTGACCACCATAGATGAATCTACCAACTTGTGGAGCGGAGGTATCTGCAAATATAACTTTTGATAAATCTGGATCAATTTTGCCACTACCATTATGAACAAGTTCAACGGCAGTAATTAATCTTGTGTGAGAGATATCTGCACCAGTATCAATAGTTCCTCTAGCAATAATCATGTCTCCTGGAAGAATGTTAGCATATACATCATCATTAATATTCTTACCATTATTATCTAAGTTTGCTTGAATGCCGTCTAAGAAAACACCAGTATCATTATTTGAAGCAACAGGAAGAGTTGGAGAACCAACAACAGAAACATAGTCTTGATACTTAACTCTACCAACATCTTTATAATCTCTAATATCACCTGTACCTGAAGTAACAGCGTCGGCTGCAAAGTTTTTAATGGTATATAAGCTATCAGGTTGAGTCATGTCTAAAGCAGTAAACTTATAGTCAAATGTCATAGAATATGAAGCACTAATGGCTGCGCCAGCATCAGTACCATGAATATCAACACCATCAATACAAGTATCAATATTTTCATAATCATAGAATTCTCTATCTAATTCATTGTAAACAAGACCTCTATAGCCTCCAGCTTTAAAAAGGAAACGATCTGTTTCATTATATGCGTATGTAAATCCTACATTAGTTTCCCAATAAGTTGAGGCAAGTGTGTTCATATTGTCACAAACGAGTTTTCTATTACCGCTTGCAGTATATGTAACATTACCGTCTGTTTTAACAGTGTAAGTGCCATCATAACGTTGTGGTGCTTTTTTAATATATCTACCAACACTCTTAATGTAGAATGTTTCACTATCAGGATCAAACGCTAAATCTTCTTTAGAAATACTAAGGTTAAATGCTGGTCTAGTGCCTCTAACTTCAGTGTTAGCTTTTGAGCCGTTATAGTAAATACTACCGCTAGTTCCGACATAACAGTTTTTAAGATTACCATCGGACATTAAGAAGTAAGATTCTTTTAATCCTCTATTACTTGTTGTGAAGTATTTGTTAGCTTCATCCTTATTAAGGAAGAATACTTTTTCATTATCTAACTTAAATGAATCACCTGATCCAAATGACGCATTAGATGGGGAAATTAAATTTATGGCATTTTCTGGGAATAATTTATTCATGTATTCATTACACCAAGCTTGTGCTTTAGTGCCATCAAAATAATATCCTTCAGTTTGTCCTTCGTTAGGGAAACAGGTCATACCTGCAATATCTTTAGAAACAAGGAACATTCCTTCTTTATCATCATTTGTTTTGAAATCTAAGATAATAAAGTCGCCATAAGTGCCATCTTTATATGGAATTCTAAGAATGTCTTTTTCTTTTGCAGAAATATAACCACTTGGTAATTCTATTTCTTCATCTTCACTCTTGTAATTAGCAAATAATTTAGTGTTCTCGCTTAATGTGAATGGGAAAGATACTCTATTTTTGCCTTGTTTATCATATGACCAGTATGCAAATTTATAGCCTTCTTTTGCAGTAGGCATACCAAGAGAATCAATAATTTTGTTATCAGGAATATTAAAAATTAAATGTTCACCACTAGAGGCTAAAGAACCACTAGTTGTGGAGAATAATTCCAAAGTATGATTTGAAATAAAAATTTCGTTTCCACGGTTTGGAGCGTAATAATGACAATCAGTACCTTTACTACCAAATCCTGCTCTTCCATAATAGAAAATTTCATCGAGAGTGACATTGCCATCATGGTCAATATCAGCATCCATTTTATTGTTTGCATCAGGCACAATACCCGCACTGATTTTTCCATCTACATCAGCAACGCCATAATAGTAAGGTGTATATAAATTTGATGTAGAAGCTTCAAGATAAACTACGAATTTATCACCATATGAATCTAAGAAATTAATAAAGTTTGTACTCATATTTGGGTAATTTGGATCAAGCCATCTACCACAGAAACAAGCATTAACGAATACATAAAATTTACCTTTATATTGGCTTAACCATTCAAAAACCTTATTAAGTTTAACTACATGGGAATAATTATCAGTGCTAATAACGCCATCATCAAAGATAGCTAATCCACCAGCGGCATCACCATGGGCACCAAATACAACATAGTTAATATCGTTATCTTCGTTATTTGCGAAGAATGCATCCATTTCATTTTTCAAAAGTTCATGGCAACCACTTTCACCAACACCAGCCATTGGATCAACAGAAAGCAAATGGGTGTCAGGATTTAAAGCAGCCATAAAATTATCGTAAGTAAATTCAGCAGCGCCTTGCATACCACGTTTACCATCTTTAATTTCTGGTCTTACTGTGTCCCAAGTTCTTATATAAAGGTGCTTTTTACCAACATTAGTAGGAATTTCTGATGTTTCCATTGCTTTGGAATCAGTAATTAAATAATCAAATTCATATTCTTTACTGGTTGGATCATCAACAGGATTACTAACACATCCAGTGGTTAAACAAGAAAGTGTTAATAATGAACCTAAAAGAAATTTTTTGCTTCTGCCCATATGTTTTCTCCTTTTTTTATAAAAAAGTACTTATGCTGTCATTATGTCATTACTAAAATAATTTTTCAAATAAAATCATTTTTGTAATTATCTAGTATATTTCCAAAATAAAAGAACCACCAATTAATTATCAGCGGTTCTTAAATATTTAGTTATAGATTAGGCATTTGGAGTAACTGGAAAGCCAATATCCCAGTCATTTAATGTCATTGGAAGGTATCCAACTTTAAGTAAATAATCAAATGTCATACTATTTGTCTTCTTAGAAGAATATGTATCAAATGTGCAGTATGATGTTGATTCACCACCATAGACGAATCTACCTGATTTTGGAGTAGATGTATCAGCGTAATAAACTTTTGAATTAGCTGTATCAATATGACCATCTTTATCGTGGAAAACTTCCATACCAATTGCCATTCTAGCGTGTGAAGTTTTATCAATAGCAACTCCACTTGCGTTATATTCTTTACCTCTAGAAACAATAGCGTCACCTGGACGAATCTTTAAGAAGACTTCTTCGTAAATGTTTTTACCAGCAGCTTCAAGATCGGCGGCTAATTGTTGTTGGAATAATGTTGTTTCATTATCTGGCATTGTAGGAGTTGCAGGATTACCAACAACAGAGACGATGTCATAATGTTTAGCAGTAGAACTATAAGTTACTTCACCAGTTGTGCTATTAACTTTTTTACTGTTATATTCAGGAATTTCACCAACACCTGGATCAATAGCATCAGCAGCATATTCTATAACGCCATATAAGTATTCATCCTTTGGAGCAACATTGACATTTCTAAGGAATTTTTTACCAAATGTTAATGTATATGCAGCACTTACAGCAGCAGCACAGTCAAGACCATGTACTTGAGTACCAACAAAGCATTCTTCAATATGTTCATAATCATAGAAATCT
Organism: Bacilli bacterium; assembly: GCA_045601085.1. Taxonomy (GTDB): domain Bacteria; phylum Bacillota_I; class Bacilli_A; order RFN20; family CAG-826; genus JAZRZD01. The sequence goes on from JAZRZD010000019.1 coordinate 15,908, forward strand.
CTAAGATTTGTGGTATAAAGAGTTCCTCTATATTTACCTGGTTTGAATAAGTGAATGCCATAGCCATCTTTATAAACCCAAGGAGTTGTTGTTTCCCATGGAGAAGAAGCAAGGCTATTCATATTATCACATGCAAGTTTTCTATTTCCTGTAGCAGTATAGACAACTTCACCATCAACTTTAACAGTGTATGTACCGTCATAACGTTTTGGAGTAGTCTTTACGTATTTACCAACACTCTTAATGTAATAAGTTTTAGTGGTCTCATCGTAACCTAAATCTTCTCTAGAAATGTTAAGATTCATTGCAGGTCTTGTACCTTTAACATCTGTTACTGACTTGTTATATAATTTGAAATCACCACTAGCCTTAACTTGATCGTTATTGGTTGTGTTATCACTTCTTAACAAATAATCTTCAGGTAATCTTAAGATTTCATCATTAAGGAATCCTTGAACTTCTTCTCTACTAAGGAAGAACATTTTAGCATTTTCTAACCTCTTTGTTGGATCACTTGAACCTAATGGTGCATTACATGGAATGATTAAATTATTCAATGTGTCTGGGAAGAATCTTCTTATATATTCTTGGCACCATGCTTCAGCAGCAGTTCCAGCAAAATAATAGTTTTTAGTCACACCATCAGCTGGGTATTTAGTCATACCAGCAAGGTCTGCAGAAACCACAAACATACCGTCATTACCTTCATTAGTCTTGAAGTCTAAGATATAGAAATCATTATAAGTTCCATCAACATATGGAATTCTAATCTTATCTAACTTACTAGCGTTAATATATCCAGGTTTTGAACCGTTTTTGTTTTCGTAATTAGCAAATAATTCTGTATTGCTACTAATTACAATTGGGAATGTAACTTTATCATTACCTTCTCTATCATATGACCAACCTGTGAATTTATAGCCATCTTTAATGTTTGGCATACCAATGGAGTTAATAATCTTATTATTTGGTACTTTAATGGATAATTTTTCTTGCCCATCATTGATTAAAGAACCACTAGTTAAGGAATATAGGTCTAAATTATAATCACTTAATAAGACTTCACCTTCTATATTTGCGCCAAAAGCTTCACAGAATGTTCCTGATGAACCATATGCGGTTCTAGTATACATAAATAGTTCTTCTACTGTGAGGTTACCATCACTATCAAGGTCTGCAACAAATTTATCGTGGGCATTTTTAGTTAAACCAACACTTAATTGAGAACCAAGGTCACTAGGTAACACTATTGTAGTGTCGCTTGTGCTCTTATAGCTATAAGGACTACTAAATGTGTATGTTTCATCACTTTGGAGAAGTGCTGGACCTGTAATAATTGTGTATTTTTCCTTATTAAGGCTTTTTATAACATTAACAACAGCATCAGATCTAATCAAACGACCAGAATATGCGGCAGTTAACACAAAGAAGAACTTACCTTTGTAGTTATTAAACCATTTAACAACATCAGAGAATGCAACCTTTTTGTTTCCGCCAGTTGTATAGTCATCAAAAATTTGAAGATTACCATTACCATCACCGGTACAACTTAAAACAACATAGTTCATATCATTTTCTTCGTTATCACCAAAGAATGTGTCTAATTCATTTTTCCAGGAAGCTTTAACAGCGTCTACTGTATCACCTGTAATAGGTTCATAAGAATATAGTTTTGTATCAGGTTTAAAAGCTTCGTCAAAATTATTAAATGTATATTCACCTGCTCTTTGTAAACCATAATAACCGTCTTTTTGTGTGGTATTTTTGCAATCCCACGCTCTTACATAAAGATGTTTTTTCCCAATTGGATCTTCGACATCTTCTGTTTCCATCGCCTTTGTGTCGGTGATGTAATATGGAAAATCATAATCATAAATTTCATCATCGGTAGGTTGAGTAGGTCCTACAGGATTGGTTGGATCAATAGGATTAATAGGATCGGCATTACTAACACAGCCGGTTGCTAAGACACAAAAACCTAAAACGCTCGTTAAAATTGCTTTTTTATTCTTAAACATAGGCTTCCTCCTTTTTATATAAAAAGATTTCTTTCCTTTATTATGTTATAAAAATAGTATTTTTTCAAAGTATTTTAATTAATAAGTGCTTTATCAAAAACATATAAAAATTAAATAAACCTTACAATGTAAGATATCATCAAGCAAAAAATGCACTTATCACGAAATATATTTAAAAATGGTAAATACGCACATATAATTTAGTTATTATGAAGAAAAGAAATATATTAAGTTATTTAGTTTTGCCTTTTGTGCTTGTTTCATGTGTCACAAATACTGATCCACAACCTGAACCAGAACCAGAAGTCCCTAAAACAATTGAGGTAACAGACATTAGATCAATCCACACTGATTTACAAAAAGAATACATTTACGGTATTTATTCACAACTTCCATCAAGTTTAAGTCCTGGTGCTTCTGAAAAATCAAAACCAGCACCAATTGTTATTAATGTTGAAGACTCAACGGAATATTCTAAAAGCCAAGTTAGTGAATATACATTAAAGGTAAGTAAATCTAGTGAATTTGAAACATATAAGGAATATGCCAGCAATACTGGCACATTTTCTTTAACTAACTTAAACATTAATTGTTGCTATTACTATAAATATGATGCTCTTGTGGGAGATCAAACATATGAAAGTGATATCAAAGGTTTTTATATTGAAGATGAATGTCCAAGAAACATTGATATTGAAGGAGTAACTAATGTTAGAGATATTGGTGGCTGGAAAATAGCAGGCACTAATAAACATATTCCCCAAAACTTACTCTATAGATCTGCAAAACTTAATAGCTCATCTAGCACAAACATCACACAAAAAGGAATGGAACAATTTGCAGAACTTGGTATCAAAACTGAAATTGATTTAAGAAATACTCAAGATGAAGATTTACCAGATGAATCTGTTTTACCTGGTGTTAGTTATTATCATTGCGATATGGTTAATAGTTCAAACATTTCAAGTGATTTAAGTAAACAAGGAATTAAAAAAACTATGCAAATCCTTGCTGATAAGGATAACTATCCTATTCTTTATCACTGCACTTACGGAGCTGATCGTACTGGTTTTATTTCATTTGCACTTGAAGCTTTAGCAGGTGTTGAAGAAGAAACACTTTATAAAGATTATATGTGGACTAATTTTGCAAGTATTGGCGGAAAAAGATCCACATCCATAATTAGTGGATATATAAATGATATGCGCTACAGAAGTGGATGCAATGATATTGGTCTAGGTGTTGAGGCCTTCTTGTTAAGTATAGGGGTTACTCAAGCAGAAATTGACTCCATTAAAGCTATTCTTACTGGAGAAGAAGAAAATTATTTTGATGGCCATACACCAAAAGATAATTGGGAAAAAGTAGATGAAAATAAACATTCTTTGTTCTGCGATGAATGTGGAGACCCACTTGTTACTGAAGAACATATTTTCACCGCTCCATTTGTGAAATTAGATGACAACGATAACCATTTTATAAAATGTAAGAAATGCGGTTATGAAAAATCATTTGCCCACTCCTATATTGATGGTATTTGTGAATGTGGTAAAACTGAACCAGGAAATTCAAAAGCATATTCCTTTACACATCCTGCTAATCAAGCACTTTCTAATAAAGACTTATCAAGTATTACTAACTCAAATATCGACTACTCATCATATATTGTTTTAGACATGACATTAGATATGGATTACATAGTTGCTGATTCAAGTAAAGCTAATGTATTTAAAGCATCATTTACTTGTGAAAATGGTGATACTTATGGATTTGGCTTAGGAAATGAATGCCCATCCACGGTCAATAATCTATCTGCAAGAATATTAACTCCTACAGGCGCTTGGAAGGGCAGTGTTGCCTACATTAAACTAATGAGGGAACCAGATTTTGATCAATATCTTTTAGATGGTAATAAATTCAAATTCCAAGCCAGAATGATAATAAATAACTTAGATTTGACTATAAAAATGTATTTTAGAATAGCCAAAGCCTCAGGCGGATACACTGATTGGTTAGAATCATCTACTGGTTGTGATGCTGCTTCAGTTTATGAAGATAAACATTTACCTGCACCAGTCGCAAATATTTACTTCACACATACAAGAAAAGAATGTGGATACACAGTTAGTAATTTACACTATTATTCATCTAGTGAAGCACAAAAGTTAGCCCATAACCCGTCATTAGATAGTTAAGATTTACAGCTATTAGATATGGAAAAAGAGCCGGCTGGCTCTTTTCTTTGTTTTGAATGGTTATAATTTATGCTGGAACAACTTGTAAGTGCTTAACACTATTATTCTTAATTCCGGTTGTATCTGTGATATCCAGGCTTGTTTGAAGAACATCATTAAAGTAAACTTTAGAACCGGATGCGAATTTAAGTTTTCTAGCATTGCTACCATTACTTACAACTGCAAGGTTTGTTGTAGTGATATCTAATGCTCCATTAACAGTAATTGGCGTATAGTATGCTTTAATACCATAATAATAACCTTTGATTGTTAATTTAGCGCCTTCATTAATTGTTAAGATACTTTCTCTCATAGCATATCCATTAGTGACACTAGGATATGAACTTGGATAATTAATGGTTAAATTATTATCAATAATAACTTCAGACATAGCGGCAACTGCGGTGCTACTTGAGAATTTAAGTGTGCCATCTTCAACTCCCTTAGGAGCGTTAATTGTTAATGGTCCTCCAGTAATAATATATTTAGGAGCGGCAAACGAAGTGGATGGGAAGATTAAACAAGTATTATTAAGTGTTACTCCACTAGATTTTTTTACATTAATTGTCACAGTTTGTGTGGACCAATTAACTGACATTTCAATATCAGGGAATAACTTATTAAAGTCTTTGTAATTGCAATGTGTTGTAACCATCTTTCCAGTATCATAATTATCAACATCAACATATCCATAATCATAATTTTTAGTAACAACATATGAATCTCTAGAGATAATTGAGGCATCTTTAAGAGTCCATGTTTCAGTTAAAACGTTAGATTCTGCTCTAACGGAGGTTTTACTATAGTTAGTGTCATTTAATATAGGTATTTCCACTGCTTCAATAGTTGCATTACAAACACTACATGTTCCACTAGCGGTAAGACCAGGGGATTCTAAAGTTGGTTCAACTTCAGCAGTTGCATTTATAAGGGTATGTTCATCAATGTCTTTTCCAAAAACTTTATCTTCATATCCTGCATCTGTACATCCATGCCAATGGTGTCTTCCATCAGATGACCATGATGAAGAATAATGGAGTTCTAATTTAGGAATATCTTGTTTTTCTATTACATAACCACAAACGGTGCATTTATTACTTTTTACACCTTTGGCGTCTACGGTTGGTTGTTTAGTGGTAACCCATTCGAATGTATGTTTTGTTTTGTTAAACATTTCTTCACAACCAGGATCAGCACAATAATGCCAATGGTATGTATTATCTTTATCCCAAGCGGTAGATACATTATGACCTGTTGGATCAGGTGATGGTTCTGGAGCAGGATCTCCTCCAGCACTACAACCCACAGCAAAAACAATTAATGGGAGTAAAAATAATAATTTTGTCTTCTTATAACTTGCCATATTGTTTACTTTTTTTATTTTAGTTTAAAACAAATAAAAATATCTAATAAAATTTCATTTTTTATCTAAAAAGAGCCAGTGATCCAATTTTCATAATTTTATTTTTCTCTTCTATTTGATTTGTGATTCCATTTTCATATATTCCATACAAATCCAAACAAAAAGGACCCTATTGCTAGGGTCCCTTTAACTGCATTGTGAATTCTAACTAATCAGCAATATATGGTAATAATGCCATGAATCTTGCATTTTTAATTGCTTTAGCGATTTCTCTTTGATGTTTGGCACATGTACCGGTTTGTCTTCTAGGAGCAATCTTACCATTTGGGGTAATCATTGTCTTTAAAGTTTCGACATCTTTATAATCGATGACTTTATTTTTTTCTTTACAGAAGATACACACTTTTTTGTGTGGTCTAACTTTCTTATAAACCATATTTTATAATTCCTTTCTTTTTAGAATGGAAGATCATCATCAGTTGTATCAAGAGATTCACTGATTTTTGGTTCATTAGCAGTATCTGATGCAAATGTTGTATCAGCTTGAATTTCGTCGTTAGTGGATTTTGGTTCTAAGAATTGAACTGAATCACAAATAACTTCGAATGCGCTACCTTTTGTACCATCTTGACGAGTGAATGATCTTTGATTGAGACGACCTTCAACACCAACTAAAGCACCTTTTTTAATAAATTTGATCACATTGTCTGCAGAATTTTGGAAGCAAACGCAAGGAATGAAGCTAGCACTTTTAGTGCCATCAGGATTCTTTTGACGATTGTCCACTGCTACAGTGAATGAACAAACTGATGTTCCAGTGTTTGTTGGTTTGAGTTCTGGGTCACGAGTTAAACGACCTACTAGAACGATACGATTAATCATTGGTTTTCTCCTCCTTTACTTATTTAGAGACAATCAAATGACGTAATACGTTTGAGTCAATACGCACTAAACGATTGAATTCGTTAATTGCTTCATTTCCCATTTCAACATCAAGAACGACATAAAAGCCTTTCTTTTGTTCTTTAATTGGGTAAGCAAGTTCGCGTAAGCCCATAGATTCATCAACTTTCTTAACATTAGCACCGTTGTCGGTGAGAATTTTAGAAAGTTTCTCAACAGCGTCTTTGTGTTGAGCTTCATCTAAATCGGCTCTCAAAATGTACATGATTTCATAATTGTGCATTTTTTCTACCTCCCTTTGGTCTTCTGGTTATTATTAATCTAATAACAGAGAGTACGCTATATAAATAGCAATAGTATTATAAACACAAGTTATAAATATGTAAAGCGTACACGTGAGAAATGATTATCTCTTACTTATATATGGGGTAGTTTTTGTGTATTTTATAAAACAAGAAAAAAGGAGGATGAATCCTCCTAATTTTTTATTTTGTTTTCATTGTTGGGAACAATATTACTTCCCTAATGTTTGGTTGGTTTGTAAGAAGCATTACGAATCTATCAATACCCATTCCGATACCACCGGTTGGAGGCATACCGTATTCAAGTGCTTCAATGAAGTCTTCATCAATATCACCTGCTTCTTCATCGCCAAGTTCTTTTGCTTTTAATTGAGCATCAAATCTTTCTTTTTGATCAATTGGATCATTAAGTTCGGTATATGCATTAGCAAGTTCATGACCATTCACAAATAACTCAAATCTTTCAACAAATCGAGGATCTGCACTCTTTTTGGTAAGTGGAGATACTTCAATTGGGTAGCAATATACGAATGTTGGTTGAATTAATGAAGATTCACAATATTCTTCAAAGAATTCATTCATTACATAGCCAACAGTGTTTTTAAAATTATCAAGATGGATATCGTGTTCCTCTGCTAATTTTTTAGCTTCATCAAATGATGTTATCTTTTCAAAATCAATGCCTGTTTTTTCTTTAACAATGTCATTCATTTTGACCCATCTAAATGGTTTTTGGAAATTAATTTCAGTTCCTTGATAATCAATAATTGCAGAACCAGTAACATCTTTACTAACTTTTCTAATTAATCCTTCAAAGAGTTTTCCAATACCTTTTAAATCTGTATATGCTTGATATGCTTCAATCATAGTAAATTCTGGATTATGTGTTGCGTCCATTCCTTCATTTCTAAAGATTCTACCAATTTCATATACTCTTTCTAAACCACCAACAATTAATCTTTTTAAGTTTAATTCTGTAGCTATTCTCAAATAAAAGTTTTGATCTAATGTATTGTGATGAGTAACAAATGGACGAGCACTAGCACCACCTAAAATAGGAGATAACATACTTGTTTCAACTTCAATAAATCCTTGGCCATCAAGATAAGATTGAATTGCACGAATAATTTTTGCTCTTTTAATAGCAGTTTCTCTAGCGTCATCATTCATGATTAAGTCTAGATATCTTCTTCTACTTCTTTCTTCAACATCCACTAAGCCATGGAATTTTTCTGGAAGAGGATGTAAACATTTTGTTAAATGTGTGTATTTTTCAGCTCTAATTGTTAGTTCGCCAGTTTTAGTCATCATGACTCTACCATAGATACCAACGATATCTCCAATGTCGCTTACTTTGAATAATTCATAAGTTTTCTTTCCGACAACATCAATACCCATATAGACTTGGATAGCGCCACTTTTATCTTGGATTTTCATAAATGAAGCTTTGCCCATTCTACGAATTGCCATGATTCTTCCGGCAACAGAAACATAAAGATTCATTTTATCTAAAGCTTTAGAAGATTTTTTACCAACTTTTGCTCTAATATCCGATACATGTGCAGTAACTTTATATGCTTTACCGTATGGATTTTTATATTTAGAAAGTTTTTCTCTTCTAACCACTTCTTGGTCACTTAATTCTCTAGTTTCCATAATTTCTACCTCGCATTATATATTAATTAATATCTTGTTATTTTTCAAATAATTACCCTAAATTGTCATTTAATATGTTTTCTAAATCTTCATAAGAATCCATTTCTGTGGATAGTCTATTTCTTAATTTCTTACAATTTGGGATAGAGGCAAAGAATTTAGGGGCAATGCCTCTAAACACTCTCATAGCGGTATCTTCACCTTTTTCTTCAATAAGCATCTTAGCTAACTTTAAACAGTATTTCTTTTGATCTTCAAAGTTATAGTTATTTTCATAACACCCTTTGTTGAAATAATCATTAATTTGCTTAATAAGTAGAGGATTGCCCACTCCACCACGAGCAATCATAACTGCATCAGCACCAGTAATATTTAGTGCATTAATTGCGTCTTCCACAGTAAATATATTCCCTGATACGAGTAAAGGAACATGCATCTTTTTTCTTAAATCTTTAAGTAAATCAAAATGTGGTGTTCCAATATATAACTCTTTGGCAGTTCTAGCATGAATTGCAATCATATCCACTCCTGCGTCTTCTAATTCAGAAATTACATCTAAGAAATTAATGTGTGAATTATCAAATCCAAGACGTATTTTAGCGCTTATAGGGAGAGAAGTTACTTTCTTAATTTCTCTAATAATATCTCCACATTTTTTAGGATTTTTTAATAAGGCAGAACCACTTCCTTGACGAGTAACTTTAGGTACTGGACACGCCATATTAACATCAAAAAAATCAATGTTTTGACATAGATTTAGACAGATTTGCACACTTTTTGCGATATTGTCTTTATCTGAACCAAATAACTGAACACCGGTTAAGAAATTACTTTTAGGAAATGATAAATAACTCTCAGTTTCTTTGTTCTTATATAAAAGCCCCATATCAGAAACCATTTCTGTATAGGTAAGGTTAACACCAAACTCGGACATAAACTTACGATATGAAAAAGAAGTAATGCCCGCCATAGGTGCAAGTACTAGTTTTTCTTTAATTTCATAAGGTCCAAATTTAAACATAAAGAAAAAGGGGAATCACACCCCTTAAGTTATTTATTTTCGTCTTCTGTATTAGCGACTTCTGGAGAATCACTAACAGGGGTTTCTTCTTTAGGAGTATCTATAAATGTAGGAGATTCTTCTACTATTTCTTCCTCTTTTTTAGGTTCTTCTTTAGGTTCCTCGTCGCGTTTAAGGTGACCATTTTCTAATAAATAATCGATTTCTTCAGCGGTTATTTGTTCATGTTCAATTAAAGTATTAGCAATTAAAGTAACTTCTTTCTTATACTTTTTGATTAATGCTTTAGCTTCTTCATGAGCTTGTTCAATAATACCACGGACTTCTCTATCAATTTGTTCTGCAATAGCAGCGGAGAAGTTCTTTTGGTTAGAAGTATAGTCTCTTCCTAAGAAGACACTACCTGTATCTCTTTCATATTGGATAGGACCTAATGAAGACATACCAAGTTCAGTAACCATCATTCTAGCGATTAAAGTAGCTTGTTCAATATCATTTTGAGCACCTGTAGAAATATCATCAAAGAAGATTTCTTCACTACTTCTACCACCTAAGAAACCAACAATACGTGCAGTAAGTTCATTTTTAGTTAATAAGAATCTATCTTCTTCTGGAGTCATACGGACATGTCCACCAGTGTTGCCACGTGGAACGATAGTAATTTTTTGAACCTTATCACTATGTGGATATTTGATACCAATAATTGCGTGACCAGCTTCATGGAAGGCTACAATCTTACGTTCATGTTCACTTAATGATTTAGAAGATTTAGCAGGTCCTGCAATTCTTCTATCAATAGCCTCATCAATTTCATCAATATCAACTTGCTCTTTATTTTTACGAACTGCTAAAATAGCAGCTTCGTTCATAATATTTTCAATATCAGCACCAGAGAAGCCAACTGTACGTTTTGCAAGAGCCGCAAAATCAACATCACTAGCGACAACTTTATTTCTAGAATGCACTTTAAATATAGCTTCACGACCTAATCTATCTGGAAGTGAGACAGTAATTTTTCTATCAAATCTACCTGCTCTTAATAAGGCTGGATCAAGAACATCATCTCTATTAGTTGCGGCAATAACAATAATGCCAGAATTATCAGAGAAACCGTCCATTTCTACTAATAATTGGTTAAGTGTTTGTTCTCTTTCATCGTTACCACCACCAAGGCCAGCGCCTCTTTGTCTACCAACAGCATCAATTTCATCAATAAACACTAAGCAAGGAGCGTTTTCTTTAGCAGTCTTAAACATATCTCTAACTCTACCAGCACCGACACCGACGAACATTTCAACGAAGTCAGAACCAGAAATAGAATAGAAAGGAACTCCAGCTTCACCAGCAACAGCTTTTGCAAGTAATGTTTTACCTGTTCCTGGAGGACCAACTAAAAGAACACCTTTTGGTAATTTAGCGCCAAATTTAGCGTATTTTTTAGGTTCTTTTAAGTATGAAACAAGTTCTTCCATTTCGTATTTTTCTTCATCGCATCCAGCAACATCAGCAAATCTAACTTTACTAGTGGCTTTACGTGCTCTAGATTTATTAAATTCAAGGGCTTTATTGTTAGAATTACCAACAGCGCCAGACAATCTAGAGAATAAGAATAAAACAATAATTACTGAACCAATCATTAAAATAATTGTTGGTCCCCATTGATCCCAGAAACTAACAACATAGGCATCACCAGCATTTAGAATCTTTAATCCTGTATATGTTGATTTACCAGTAGCATTATATGTTTCAAGAGTGGATTCCCAACCATGGACTAATTCAGATAAGGATTTACCAGCAGGAATAGCGTGGGTAGTTGCCATATCATCTTCTAAATGATAGACAAATTCAACGTTATTGTTTTGTGTATAAAAAGTAGAATCAACTTTAAATGTGTAATTTCTTTTACCATTTGGACTGTTATATTCACCAGAAAGAACTACAAAGGAATTGTAATTATCAGTTTCTTGAATTGTAGAGATTCTACAGTTAATAAAGTTATCAATAAAGACTTGTTCGCTTTCAAATACATCGGTGGTATTACCTCTTCCTAAAAGTAAATACACGAATAGGAAAACAATTCCAATGATTAAAAGGAATGAAAATATTAAACCAGTTGGTCTTGGTCTTCTAATTTGTTGAGGATTGTTATTTGGCATAGAAGCCTCCTTTCATACGACACTAGTACAAGTATTATATATAATACCAAAAAAATAGATATAAACTAACTAATTTCAATAACTTTGTTATGAATTAGTATCTCTCTAAGATTATACAAAACACCTTCAAGATTCTTTAAGTAACCATCATTTTTTGTGATGGTAACTTTAAATTTGTTCTGCAAATATCCGATTTTTACCACTGTTAAATATGGAATAATTGCTTCAAAAATCATATTGCCAACACCACGAATATTAATAAATTCATCACCTAAATTAAATTCCACAGATACTTGAGTTTCTTTAACATTATTCGCTCCAACATCAGCAAAAAGGAGCTCAATATTTTTTCTTGAGAATAATAGTTCAACCTCTTTAGGAATTATTCCATAAATATCTCTAACTTTAAGTTTAAGTTTACTAAGAGATTCTGTTGAAGAACATGAAAGGATATCTTGATACATTTCAATCTTATTTGAATCTGCAGCATATTGGTCAGGAATATAACCACTAAAGTTAAGGAAATTATCTATTTTAGTGGCTTTTTGTTGGGTTTTTCCAGTTTTTTCTTGTACTGCTTCATTTAATAATTTGATATACAAATCTAGTCCAATTGAATCAATAAATCCTGCTTGGTCTGGACCTAAAATATCACCTGCTCCTCTAATCATTAAATCTCTTTGGGCAATCTTATATCCACTACCTAACTCAGTGAAATCTTGAATGGCTTTTAATCTTTTTTGAGCGTTCTCATTAAGTATCTTTTGACCGTTAAACATTAAATAAGCATAAGCAATTCTATTACCCCTACCAACACGGCCTTTAATTTGATAAAGCTGAGCCAAACCATAATGGTCACTATCATCAACAATAATCATATTTGCGTTAGGAATATCAATACCGTTTTCAATAATAGAGGTGCACACCAAAACATCGATATTGCCACAATAGAAAGCATCCATAATTTTTTCTAATTCTTCTTTAGGCATCTGACCATGCGCCATTGCTATTTTTGCACTTGGTACTGCTTTATGTAATCTAGAAGCAACTGACGAAAGAGTAGAAACATTATTATGTAAGTAAAACACTTGTCCTTCTCTACCTAATTCTCTTTCAATAAGTTCTTTAACAACTTCTAAAGAATATGGCATTACATATGTTTGTATAGGCATTCTTTCGTTTGGTGCTGTATTAATTTGCGATAAGCTTCTTACTCCTAATAAAGATATTTGTAATGTTCTTGGAATAGGTGTCGCGGATAAAGTTAATACATCAATATTGGAACGTAATTCCTTAATCTTTTCTTTTTGTTCCACACCAAAACGTTGTTCCTCATCTATTACAAGTAACCCTAAATCTTTAAAAGAAATCTTGTTTGATAATATTTTATGAGTGCCAATTGCAAGATGGATTGAACCATCTGCTAAACCTTTTATATATTCTTTTTCTTGTTTATCAGTTACAAATCTAGAAAAAAGAGCAACCTTTATATCATAAGGAGAAAATCTTTCCACTGCTCGTTCAAAATGTTGTCTTGCTAAAAGTGTAGTTGGGCACAATATTACAGCTTGTTTCCCAGAAGAAATAGCCTTAAATATGGCTTCAAACGCAACTTCCGTTTTACCAAATCCTACATCACCACAAACAAGTCTATCCATTGGGTGATCAGACATCATATCTTGTTTAATTTCCTGAACCGCTTTCTTTTGGTCTGGGGTTAATTCATGATGAAATGATTTTTCAAAGTCTTCTTGAATCTCATCATCCTCTTGGAAGGCATATCCCTTAATAGCACTTCGTTCTTTATATAAATCAAATAAACGTTTCGCTAAATCATTAATCTTTTCTTTGATTCTTGCTTTAGTGTTTTCCCAGTCTTTGCTATGTAATCTAGATAATTTAGGAGCGGCTCCTTCTTTTCCTTGATACTTTCTAACTAATTGGAATTGAGTTAAAGGAACATATAAGAATTCATTGCCACCATATTCAATTTTTAAATAATCACGCATCTCATTATTAACTTCCATTGTTTCTAATGAGACAAATCTTCCAATACCTTGATATTCATGTACAACAAAGTCACCAGGCTCTAAATCTTCAAAGGAAGTTAATATTGTGGCTTTCTTAAATCTTGAATCAAATCTAACCACTCTTACTTTCTCATTAAATAGTTCAAAGGAAGTTAACACTACTAACTTTTCATGCTCGCATACAAATCCTTTATTTAAATTAAAGGAAGTTAATAAGATGTCTTTTTGAGGAACACTTAAATCATGACCAAGTTCAAAATTGATATTTTCGGTAAGCAAGTATTCAGAAATTAAATTAATACTTTCACTGTTAGAGAGGGCCACTATAATCTTGTAGCCATCGTTTAAATAACTACGGATAACTCTAATAGCGTCTTCTTTATTTGAAGCTACAAATTTAACATCGCTAACTCCAAAGTCATAATAATTATTTCCGTAAGCCAATAATGTAGTTTGTAAAATCTTATTCTTTCTAATTGCCATATCTAAAACTTGGTAATAAGAAAGATGGGATATTGATTTTCCATTATTAAAAAGTTCATATAAAAATTCATGAGACTCTTTAATTAACATTTCCTCACTTACTTTTAATGAATTTATGTCTACAAGCGAAACAATATAGTCTTCTGCATAGTCAAATAATGAATAATTTTTACATTGCATATATCCGAAATATTTATATAAGTTTACATCAATGTTGTTTTCTAAAATCTTACTTATATCTTCATCAACATTTAAAAGTAGATTATCTGAAACCGTTCCAGTTAGCACAGATTTATCTTTTTCTAATTGGTTTTGTATTTTTTCTATTCCGGATTTAACATCTTCATCTGATAATAAAATGTCATTACCTGGTAAAATCTTACATATTTGCAGTTTATTACTGGACTTTTGAGTGGAAATATCGAACTCCCTAATTGATTCAACTTCATTTCCAAATAATTCAATTCTAATAGGAAATTCATTATTAACTGAATAAATATCAATAATGTCTCCACGTATTGCAAATTGAAGACTTTGATCAATTTTATTTACAAGTTGATAACCTGAATTAATTAGAGTCCTTCTAATTGATTTAACATCAATATTATCTCCTATTTTTATTTCAATAATGTCTTTTTTAAATAACTCTGGACTTGGAAGATATCTTAAAGCCGCTGAAAGGTTAGTAACAATTATTTTTGGTTTGTTATTAATAATCTTATCTAGGGCAAAAATTCTATTAGCAATTAATTCTTTACTCGAAGAAATAGTTTCTGCTCTAATTAATTCGTCAGCAGGGAATAAAACTACATCATCTCCAACAAGTTGAGATAAAGTTGAAAATATCTTCTGCGCTTTATAAAGATTTGATGTGACTAAGATATATTTCTTATTAGAATTCTTAATTGCGACCGCTGTTAGAAGAGAAATTCCTACATTATCATCTACGACAAAAAGCCCCTTTCCGCTCAAGTAAGGGGGTATAGCAATATTATTTTTAAGTAGATCAATAATGTTAATCGATAATCATCTCCTTCTAATTAAATTTAGACATCGCTTTATCAAAATTCTCTAGGAGAATATACTTAAGCGCTTCCGCTGCTTTATTAACACCTTCATCAATTAAAGGTTGTTCCTCTTTTGAAGGTTTACCAAGCACAAAGTCTATGCTATCTGATTTAGGTTCGCCTATCCCGACTCTAATACGCTTTATATTTTCAGTTCCAAGTTGTTCAATAATGTTTCTGATACCATTATGACCGCCACAAGAACCAGATTTTCTTAATCTAATCTGTCCTGGTTTTAACGCCATTTCATCATAGATAACTATTATGTTTTCTAATGGAATCTTAAAGAAATGCACAATTTCTTGAACTGCAGTGCCGGATAAATTCATAAATGTTGTAGGCTTAAATAAAATTAAATCTTCATCAAAAGCTTTACCTTTTCCAGCTATACCTTTAAATACTTCTTTGTCCATTTCAATTTGTGTCATTGCACTAAAAAGATCAAGAACATCAAACCCCATATTATGACGAGTATGTTCATATTTCTTTCCTGGATTTCCTAAACCAACAATAAGTTTCATAGCAAACACAATTATATTACAAAAATTTAGTAAACACTAAAAACATGTTATATTTATTAAGTATGAAAAACTGGTTTAAGTCATTTTTCTCAGGTGCTGCTATTGGAGTTGCCTCATCAATTCCAGGAGTTTCTGGTGGAACAATCGCTGTTATATTAAAAATCTACGACACCATAGTAGGTGCTGTTGGTGGATTATTAAAAAACTTTAAGAAAAACGTTTTAATTCTTTTACCAATTTTTCTTGGGGTAATAGTTGCATTTATGCCATGTTTACTCTTAATGGATATTGCATTAAATGGATTTATCTTTGCATTAGTGTGTTTATTTGCAGGCTTTATTATTGGTAGTTTCCCTTCAATTACTGACAATGTAAAAGGCCAAAAAGTTACAAATAAAGACATTATTGCAGCGGTTATTTGTTTTGTTGTCACCATTTCACTTGGAATAATAAGTGTCATTATAAAATCTAACAACACTATTGATGATTGGTTCCAAAATCCAAATGTTTGGTTATTTTTAACTCTTATTCCGGTAGGAGCTATTGGAGCGTCAGCATTAGTAATTCCAGGTATTTCTGGAGGAACATTATTACTAATTCTTGGATACTATAAACCTATTATTCAATACTGTTCCGAATGGTTAAAAGAAATGCTTTCTGGTAACTTTGATCATACAGGCGCACTATTTGGAATAGCAGGATGCTTCTTAGTTGGAGCAATCTTAGGTTTCTTCTTTATTAGCAAGTTTATGCATTTCTGTTTATCTAAATATAGAAAAATCACATTCTATTCCATTATTGGATTTATTTTAGGAAGCATTATTACATTATTTGTAAACAATACATTATTTGATTATTTTAGAGTTTGGGCAGAAGGAAGTTATATTGCAATTCCAATGTTTGCTGAAATAATTATTGGCGCAGTTTTATTAATAGCTGCTGCCATAGGGGCGTATATGCTTGTACGTTATGAACGCAAACTAAAACAAGCAGAAGCTAATCAAATAACTCAATCAAAAGCTGAATAATTATATCTTCATGGCAACATCCCATGCACGCCATATAACAGTTCTTAAATTGCCAATTCCATTACAATCTCCCACTAAATGAACATGTGAAGATTTTTTAAATAATGGAGATGGAATATATCCAATACAGCTAATTACTGCACTACCATCAATATCTTTTGTAGTGCCATCTTTTTCTTTAATGGTGACACCATGATCATTAATTACAGATACTCCCGTTTCAAGATATACAGGCACTTTATGTAATGCAAGATATTCTCTTAAATATGAGGAGTTAGCTAAACATACACCAGTTTGAGCAATTAAATCATTCTTCATTTCAATAACTGTAGGATTTTTACCTTGTAATGATAATTCGTAAGCAATTTCACATCCTGTAAGACCGCCACCAATAATGATTGGATTATCACCAACATTGTTATTACCAGATAAATAACTAACTGCATCAATACATTTATCAAAGTTAGGCATATTAAGTTTTCTTGCCTTACTACCAGTAGCTACAATAATTTCTTTTTCTTTTATATCCTTAACATTATGGATTTCTTTATTGAATTCAATCTTAATATTTGGATATTTCTTTAATTCATTTTTATACCACTCAATAAGAGCTTTATCAGAATCTTTAAATGAGAAATTACTAGCAGCAATAAATACACCACCAAGTTTGTCTGTCTTTTCATAAATAGTTGGATTATGACCACGTTTTGCGAGTACTAATGCAGCTTCCATACCACCAACACCGCCACCAATAATAGCAACCTCCTTGGCTTTTTTAGCCTTCTTAATGAAGTATTTATTAGTGTGCATTGTTTCAGGATTTAATGCACATCTTGCCATGTGAAGTGAGTCATTTAAACTTTGGTCATTTGGTACACCTTTATAGTGAGCCATATTGAAACATCCATTATGACAACAAATACAAGGATGGATTTCTTTTTCTCTACCTTGCATTAATTTTGTTATCCATTCAGGATCCACTAAGAATTGTCTAGCAACTCCCATAGCGGCAATTTTGCCTTCTTTAATAGATTTACTAGCAGCGTCAACTGTCATCTTGCCTGCACAAACAACAGGAATATCAACAAACTTAGAAATATGTTCAACATCTGCTAAGTTACAGTTATTTGGCATATATCCAGGAGGGTGAGCCCAGTACCAAGCATCATATGTTCCGTTATCACAGTTAAGCATATCGTAGCCTGCATCTTGTAAATATTTAGCGGCCTTTTCGCTTTCCTCTAAATCCCTACCAACTTCGACATAATCTTCATTTGGTAATGCGCCTTGTTGGAATCCTTTAGTTTTACTAACAACAGAATATCTTAATGATACTGGGAAATCTTCCCCACAAGCTTTCTTAATAGCTTTAACAATATCAACAGGGAATTTATAACGTCCTTCAAAACTACCACCGTATTCATCTGTGCGTTGGTTAGTGTATTTCATTGTAAATTGATCAATTAAATATCCTTCGTGAACTGCATGGACTTCAATACCATCTACTCCGGCGTCTTTACAAAGTTTTGCAGTTTTAGCGAATGCTTCTACCATTTTATTAATTTGTTTTAGTGTTAATTCTTTAGCGATTACTTCATTATCCCATCTATTTGGGTTAGCAGAAGCAGATGCACATAAGTAATCAACATCAAATATTGGTTTAAGTAAAACTTTTAAGAATTTATTTTTACAAGCTTTTGCCATTAAAGGATTAATTGCCATACTTCTTCCAAATCCAGCGGTAAGTTGAACAAATAATTTAGAATCAGTTTCTTTATGAAGTTTATCCATAAAGACTTTTAATTTCTTATACATTCCTTTATTGGAATATAACCAACCTCCCATCATTGGGTTTTTAATTGGGGCAATGCCTGGAAGAATTAAACCAACATTATTTTTCGCTCTTTGTAAAATAAAATTAGCGGCTTCTTTATCAAAATGGGCAGGTTCCATCCATCCAAATAATGATGTACCTCCCATAGAGGTCATAACAAACCTGTTTTTGATTTCACAATCCCTAATTTTCCAAGGGGTTAATAGATTTTGATACTCTTCTTTCATTTTAGTTCTCCTTTTCACCTGGCTGTGAATGCATTAATGGTGATAATTCATATAATCCTATATATAAAATTAATTCTGTTAAAGATGCCACAATCTCAAGAGGTGAACCACTATAAATGATTGTGTTAATGCTGGCAAAGATAACGCAACCTAAAGCGCTGATAATTGCGATTAATGTTAGAATTTCTATTGCAAAATGAGCATATTTGTTATCTGTAAATTGATGAATTATAAGAAGTAAGACAGTAAAAAACAATGCAAAAGCACATATCGTGTACATAATTCCATAAGCAACTTCTGCCCAATTATATGACCCAGATAAATTAAGATCTAATAATCCAATAACAGGAGCGATAATACCATCATATGTTTTAAAAATAATATAGATTAATAACAAAGGTTTTTGTTCCTTTTTAAGTAACGCAAAGAAAAGAAAACAAGATAACAATATTGTGAATACAAATGTAAATAATTCAAACCAACTAAATCCCTCTAAAGAGAAACTATAAATATAATGAAAAATATCTAAAATTGTAAAAATAACGAATGTAATAAAAGTTATTAAGCATCGTTTATCTTTACTCATATTTATATGCATATCTTGTACCTGCCATTTTTATTATAATTTTATTTTATAAAAATAGAATAATTATCTAAAATTGTGATAGTCTATTAACAATGAATATTAAAAGTCTTACAAAAGTATTTCTATTAGGCATCCTAGCAGGCGCGGCTATTGGGTTAGGTGGATTCCTATTTGTAATCTTATCTGCTTATGTAGATAAATTATTAGGATCTATCGCTTTTGCGGTTGGTTTATTCTTAGTTTGTTTCTTTGGTTTACAACTTTATACAGGCAAAATTGGTTTTGCTTTTGATATGAAAAGAAAATCATATGCAGTTGATTTAGTTGTCATGTTAATTGGAAATACCGTAGGAGCGTATGTGTTTGGTTTATTAATTAGACTTACTCAAATTACTTCTTTACCTGAAATCGCTAACAAAATTGCTGCAGTTTGTGCTTCAAGAAGTATTGGAGCTGGAGAAACATGGTGGCAATGTTTAATCTCTGCTATATTCTGTGGGGCATTAGTATTTTTAGCGGTTTATTTCTATAAAAACAATAAACACTTTGTCTTTAAAGTTTTAGCGCTTGTAGCTTGTGTTGCTATATTTGTTTATTTTGGATTTGAACACGTTATCGCTAACATATTCTATTTCTCATTTGGTAATGTAGTGGATGTTAGCTTTATATCTAATACACTATTGTGTCTTGTAGGAAACTCCATTGGAGCGCTTATTCTAAGAGTCACAATGTTATTTATTGAAAAGACAAAATAAAACCTCCTTCAATTAAGAAAGAGGTTTTTTAATACCTTTATTTAGTCCAGCCTGTTTTTCCTATTGTTATCTTATTAAAGAATCTAAGGATTGGATCTCTTAATGGTGGCCAGAAGAAGAATGTAAAGAAGAATGGGGTTCTAAAGTTAATCTTATTCGCTAACTTTCTATTAGCCTTTCTAATCTTTTTAATTTCGCTATGATAACGATGTTTTTTATCTTTGTTTGCGTGGGTAAATGTTACATAATGCACGAGAATACTATCCGCAAAAATAATGTTAAATGCCCATTTTGCATGTGCTTTTCCTAACGCTTTAATTTGATCATATGTTTTAAATGAATAGATTTCATTAATAACTCTTAGATAATCACCATGATGTTTATTAATGCTTTCATTAGAAACAGATTGGCCCACTCTACCAATGTAATAATGATAGAAAGGTAGAGGAATGTAATACATTGTGTTCGTGCATATAAGTGCTTTATATACTAATTCACAATCTTCATAAAAACATTTTTCTAATAAACGAGTGTTATTATCTTTTAACATGCTTGTTTTGAAAAAGAATGAATGAAGCATGATGGTTTTTGTTAATTTAATTTTGGCTTTATTCCAAGAAAACATCACATTTGCTGGATAAATCTTCTTTAAATCTTCTTCGTATTTATATCCTTCATCAAAATGATTGAAATAGAAGTTCGTAATATATTCATCAGGATATAAATCTTTACTAGCGTTATCTTTAATAATTGATAAAACTTTTGGATAAGCTTCCTCATCCGCCCAGTCATCACAATCAATTACTTTTAAATATAAACCAGTGGCAAGCTCAATACCTTTATTGATTCCTGAACCATGTCCACCATTTTCTTTATTAACAACTTGGACATTATTATATTTAGCAGCGTAAGATTCTGCTACTTCTTGAGTATTATCTTTACTACCATCATTAACAATAATGATTTCTACATCATTACCACCTGGCGCTAAAGATTCTATTACTTTAGGTAAGTATTTGTCCCCATTGTAACAAGGGACAACAAATGTAATATATTTCATGACTAAATGCCTCGTGTATCTTTTATTATATCATAAAAGAAAAGACAACCTTATTAGTTGCCTTATCTTTATTTAAGAACATTAATCTTCTTAATATAGCTTATTGGTTCCTCAGTAACATTAATACCTAACTTCTTAAAAGTATTAAGGTCAACTTCTGAAAGAATACAAGATGAGTGTGCTTGGCAACCTCTTAATTTATCTAATTGTTTCATAGCGATTGCCGCTACTGGGTTATTATCTGCTTGAATAGCAAGCGCAATAAGAGCTTCTTCAGCGTGGATTCTTGGATTGTTATTTCTTAATGGACCAACTTTTAAGTCGCGAATAGGATTAATAACACTTCTAGAAAGAAGAGGAATTCTATCATCAATCTTTCCTAAAACCTTTAAAGCGTTGAATAATGCTGCAGCACAAGCACCAAGAAGTTCACTACGTTTACCGGTAACAATTTTATGATTCATTAATTCAATAGCCACACAAGGTTCACCAGTTTCATCGGCTTTTTGCAAACATTTTGCAACAGAAACTCTATTTTCTGGAGAAACATTAGCTTCATTCATAAGCATTTCGCTTTTCTCTAATGTTTCATCTTTATATCTACCTAAAAAGATGTTTTTCTTGGTTTGATAATATCTTCTAACTATCTCTCTTTTAGAAGCACTAATTGCACCATCTTCATCTTTAATAGCAAATCCTGCCATATTGACACCCATATCAGTTGGAGATTTATATGGTGAGCCATTATATAGTTGATCAAATATTGCTTTTAAAAGTGGGAATGTAGCAACATCTCTATTATAGTTAACTGCCATCTTACCATATGCTTCTAAGTGATATGGATCAATCATATTAACATCATCAATATCTACAGTTGCAGCTTCATAAGCAAGATTAACTGGGTGTTTAAGTGGAAGATTCCAAATTGGGAATGTTTCATATTTAGCGTATCCTGCATTAATTCCATGTAATGAATCATGATAGAGTTGGCTTAAACAAACCGCCATCTTACCACTATTTGGACCTGGAGCAGTGACAACTACGATAGGTTTTGTAGTTTCAATATAATCATTCTTACCTAAACCATCTTCTGAAAGAATTAAAGGAATATCACGAGGATATCCTGCGATAGCGTAGTGACGATATAATTTAACGCCAATCTTATTTAATTTTGCTTCTAATTCATTAATTGCAGGAGAAGGTTCATAGAATGATACAACAACACCATTGACATAAATATCATGGCTTTGGAAAGCTTGGATTAATCTTTCAACTTCAGCGCTATAAGTAATACCAAAGTCATTTCTAATTTTATTAGAGTTAATATCTTTACTATTAACAACAATAACAATTTCAGTTTTAGATTTTAATGATAATAATAATTGTAATTTTGCATCTGGAGCGAAACCAGGAAGAACACGAGAAGCATGATAATCATCGAAAAGTTTACCACCAAATTCGAGGTATAACTTCTTGTCGAATTGATTTACACGCTTTAAAATCTCTTCTTTTTGGATTTTAAGATATTTATTTAAATCGAATACACTTTTGTTCTTCATAAAACATAATTAGTATAACTAACTACTTTAAAACTTGCTATATAAATATAGACAAAATAAAACAAGCAACAAAAAAGTAGATGAACGATCACCTACTTCTTTTAAATTAGATTCTATTTATTTTTTTGAGTACCAAAGATTCTATCACCAGCATCGCCTAAACCTGGGCAGATGTAAGCGTTTTCATTAAGTTCTCTATCTAATGCTCCAATATAAAGAGGGACATCAGGGTTTTCTTCACAGAATCTGGCAACACCTTCTGGTGCAGCAATGATACAAACAAATGTAAGTTTCTTAACACCATGACCTCTTAAGATTTTAATAGCGTCACAAGCAGATCCGCCAGTTGCAAGCATTGGGTCAATTAAGTAAACTTCTTTTTCGCCAATGTTATCTGGTAATTTGCAGTAATATTCATGTGGTTCATGAGTTACTTCATCACGGTATAAACCAATATGACCAACTCCTGCACCTGGAACAAGTTCAGTGAATCCATCAACCATACCAAGACCTGCTCTTAAGATTGGAACGAAACATAAGTTTTCATAATCCATAACAGGACACATTGTGGTTTCAATAGGAGTTTCAACTTCTTTTAAATGGGTAGGAACATTCTTTAAAGCTTCATATCCTTCAAGAATTGCTACTTCTTTAACGAGTTGTCTAAAATAATTTGTTTTAGTGGTAACACTTCTCATTTTTGAAATCTTGTGTTTCAAAAGAGGGTGATCTAACACATTTACATTTTTGTATTTACTTAAATCCATATATTTTTACCTCCCTTATATTTTAGTTAATAAGGAATGATATTTCTATATTTATATAACATTTTTATTAATAAAAAGAACCATAGAAATTCTATGGTCCAATACGATATTTAATAAGTTAAAACTTAAATCTTTGCTTTATTTAAATATGTTGTAAATCTAATTTCAATATCACCATCTAATATAGGTGAGCCATTATCTACACACACAAAGTTTGGATCTTCATCTAAATTAGTAAAGAAGACTTCTGCACCACCATCAGCGTTTACTTTAGTTAATAAGACTTTATCAACATATGGTAATGTTTGACGATATATTGATGCTCCTCCAATAATGTAGACATCATCTTTTTCACCAATCTCTTTTATCTTAGCGATGAAGTCATCAAATGTATGGACATTAATAACGTTTTCATAGTTATGATCGGAATCATGGGATAAAACAATATGTGTTCTATTTTTAAGTGGCTTGCTATTAGGGAATGATAATAAAGTATTTTCTCCTAATGCAACATAATGTCCTTTTGTGGTTTCTCTAAAAAACTTCATATCTAAAGGTAATGAGAAAAGAAGACCATTCTTTTTCCCAATTCCCCATTTTTTATCAGCGTTTAATATTGAAATAATCATTATTCAGCAATCTCTATCTTATCTTCAAGTTTAGTGGCTTGATAATCTTCTAATTTAAAATCATCCACAGTAAATTTATAAAAGTCTTTAACTTCTGGATTAATCCAAAGTTTTGGAGCAGGATATTCAGGGTTTTGCATAACTTTTTTCACTAATGGAATATGTCTATCATAAATATGTAAATTATTAACAACGTGGACAAATTCACCAACTTGATAACCACATACTTGGGCAATCATATGTTGAAGTAAGATGTATTGGCAACAGTTCCATCCTCCAGGGGCGGCTGCCGCTAACATATCGCCACTTCTTTGAAGTAAGGTCATATTGAGTTTACCATTACTAACGTCCCAAATTGTTTCGTATGCGCATGGGTATAAGTGCATATCGTGTAAATCCTCAAAACAATATATATTAGTCATAATTCTTCTTGATTGAGAATTATTCTTTAAATCATATATTAAGTGATCAACTTGATCAGAAATACCTTCTGAGAATTGATATTTTTTAGCAAGTTGATAACCATATGCTTTACCAATTGAACCAGTTTCATCTGCCCAAGCATCCCATACGTGAGCGTCTAAATCATGAATATTATTACTTTTCTTTTGCCAAATCCAAAGAAGTTCTTTAACCATGTTTTTAAATGCTTGTTTTCTAATTGTTAGCATTGGGTATTCTTTAGATAAATCATATCTACAAACATAACAAAATGTTTTTATAGTGTGGGCAGGAGTGCCATCACTCCATTTAGGTCTAACTGGAAATCCTTCATCAGATACACCTTCATTAATAATCTTATTTGCAGCTTCTTTAAAATACTTATCTGAAATACTCATACGTTAACTCCTATAATGAAAAGATTATAACATTATAACGTTACACTTAATAAGTGTTATTTTAGATTTTCTAACGATTTCTTATTATTAATATAAAGGTTTATTAAACCCACTACTGCACTTACAAATGTCATAATAGATGCAATCATATTTAAAATCGTTAATAAATCACTTTCAGGAATTAATATAGCGTAATAAGTAATGAACAATATCTGACCACATATGGTGAGAGATTTGCACCATTTTTGCTCTGTAAGATATAGTGCTGTCGTATTAATAATTGTGCCTACACAAGGAAGAATAGAAACAGGTGAACGATAAGTCCAGATTAAAGATAATGCAGTAATAATAAGTAAAACTCCTAAAATAGAATATCCTAGAGTTTTGCTATACTTTTCTTTAAACATAAACAAGATATCTCTAGTAGCGCCTATTGTGTTAATACCAATCGCAGGAAGTACTGCTTCTATACCTAAACCTAAATACATCACCACTAACTGGGCAATTGAAAGTAAGTCAAAAATAAGTTTAAGAAAAAGCGTTAAAAACCTAGATTTAGAAAGATACACTAATGCACTATCTAAAATTATGAATATACCAAAAATGAATGCGACTATATATGGTGGTGACCACATAATTATTAGTCCCTATTAAATAAATCTCTTGTATATAGTTTGTCTTTAACTTGTTCTAATTGTTTATCGTATCTATTAGCAACAATCAAATTAACCTTATTATTAAATATATTAAAATCATTAACTACTAAACTATCAGAGAAAATATCTCCATCATTTAGTGTTGGTTCATAAATAATTACTTCAATACCCTTTTCTTTAAGGCGTTTCATAACACCTTTAATAGCGGATGATCTAAAGTTATCGCTGTTAGTTTTCATTGTTAAACGATAAATGCCAACACAGCCTTTACCATTTAATAATTCAACAATACGGTCAGCAATGTAATCTTTTCTAATTGTGTTAGATTCTACTATTGCGGAAATTAATCTTTCAGGAGTTCCGTCAAAATCTTCTTTTAATTCTTTAGTATCTTTAGGCAAACAATATCCACCATAACCAAATGATGGGTTATTATAAAATTCTCCAATTCTTGGATCAGAACATACACCCTCAATAATTTCTTTACTATTGAGACCCTTGCTTTCTGCAAACGTATCTAGTTCGTTAAAATATGAAACTCTTAATGCCAAATATGCATTAGAGAATAACTTAACTGCTTCAGCTTCTGAAGAACACATAATTAAAGATTTAATGTTTTCTTTAGCGGCGCATTTATTAAACATAGAAATTAGTTCTTCCGCATCATCTCTTAACGTTTCATTTGTAATTCCCATAATAATTCTAGAAGGATATAAGTTATCACATAATGCCTTGCCTTCCCTTAAGAATTCAGGAGAAAAAATGATTTTATTTGTATTATATTTTTTACTTACATCGCTTGAATAATTAACCCCAATAGTTGATTTAATAATTATGACCGCATTAGGATTTAATTCAGTTACTAACTTAATATATGGTTCAACATTACTTGTATCAAACTTGTTTATTTCTATGTCAAAATTTGTAGGAGTTGCAATAAAAATATATTTAGAAGATTTAATACTACTTTCTAAATCATTGTCAGAAACAGTAGATAGATTTAAATCTTTTTTAATAAATTCAGAAATCCCCTTATCGTTTATTGGAGAAATTTTGTTTTTTATTAAATCTAATTTTTCTTTATTAATATCATAAATATTAACATTAAAATATTGGCTAAGTAATAAAGCGTTACTTAAACCAACATAGCCAGCACCTATTATTAATATTCCAGGGTTCATCTTTATCAGAATAGCACTTTAATTTGTTACTCACAATAAATTATTTTTGTATAATAATTGTGCTATGTCAGAGAAAGAATATAAACCACTTAAAGGACATCAAAAATTCTACTTACTTGTTAAGAGATTAATAGATATATTCGGTTCTTTTATAGGGATACTTCTTTTGTCATTGCCTATGATAATTGTTGCTATAATCACTAGATGTTCCTCAAAAGGACCTGCTATTTTTAAACACAAAAGATATGGCAAGAATCTTAAAGTATTTAACTGTTTAAAATTTAGAAGCATGAGAGCAGATGCTCCAATAAAAGCACCTTCTGATATGTCAAAAGACGAACAACAATCTATGGTCACTAAATGGGGTAAATTCATGAGAAAGTGTTCTATTGATGAATGGCCACAATTATTCAATATTTTTGTTGGCCAAATGTCATTTGTCGGACCTAGACCCGGTTCCGCTAACAATGAAGAAGAACTAAAAGAGTTTAGGTTATCTCAAGAATATAACCCATATGCCGTTAGACCTGGATTAACTGGTTATGCACAAGTATGGATGAAAAGAGAACATGATGCTAAAGAAAAAGCCTGGTTTGACAGTGAATACGTGAAAAAAATTAGTTTGTGGTTTGATACAAAATTATTTATTAGATCATTTATAAAACCTGGAAAGGGGAACTAGTTTTTTACGTTTTTAAATACTTAATTTTCTTTATCCAATAGAAAACAGTATTACGTAACGAATAGCAAAAACTTTTAATTACAGAGAAATTATATAATTTTCTCCACATATCAATGTGATATTTAAATAATTTTATTTTACATCCAGAAGATAGGGAATTTTTGTTTTTCCTATAAACTCCAAGAACATCATCAAAATAGCTACATGGGGCTTTTTCTGTAAGTTTCAACCAAAAAGCATAATCATTTCGTTTTGTAATTGAATCAGGAATTGAAATCTCAGGATAAATATCTCTTTTATAAATAACAGTTAAACAGCCAATATAATTGCATCTTTTGAGTTTTTTATGAGTAATTATTTTTGGACTACGCACTACCTTGTTTTGTGTTCCTTCTATTTTGTAGCTAGCACAAGAAAAACTTATATTTCCCTTTTGCATAAAACGCAGTTGTTTATCTAGTTTATCTTCGACCCATAAATCATCACTATCTAGGAACGCAATATAGTCACCTTTTGCTTGTTTTATTCCAATATTTCTAGAATATGCGGCCCCACAAATTTTGTTATTGTTTATTAGAGATATCCTTTTATCATTAAAACTTGCGATTACAGATAAAGTGTTGTCATTAGAGCAATCATTAATTATGATAAGTTCCCAATTACTATATGTCTGATTAATAACAGAATTAATGCTATCAGCAATAAAATGGCCTGTATTGTATGCAGGCATAATAATAGAGACCAAAGATAGTTGTTCAAATGACATTTTTATTCCTCAATAAATAGAGCAAAACATTAGAGAAATATTTGTTTAATACTAAATTCATATCATTCTTTATCATATCATTATTCCACTACTTATGCTTTTTTTCATTATTAATGATTAAGGGTTCATTATTAATTTTTCTAAAAAGAGATAAGTATTCATTACAAACAGTTTCAATAGAGTATAAATTTACATCACTTAAATTCTTTTTTGAAATATACGCATATAAATCTGAATCAGATAATAATTTAAGAATCATATCGAAACATGATTCTTTATTATTTACATCAAACAATAAACCGTTTTCGCCATCTTTAATTACATCAGGAATTCCACCAACTTTTGTCGCAACAATAGGGAGCCCACAGTCCATTCCTTCTAATATTGATATTGGATTCCCTTCGTATAACGACGGCAAAATCATAATTTTTGACATCAAATAATAAGGATAAGGATCATTTACTTGCCCAGCAAAATGTATTTGACTGTTCAAATTGTTTTCTTGGACAAATCTTTGACAGTGAGTAAATGTTGGGCCATCACCTAAACAAATTAAAGATACAGTTTTGTTATATTTTTCCCTTAATTCCTTTATAACTTCTAATAAAAATATGTGGTTTTTAACGCTATTAAATCTAGCGCTCATGACGAGATCATACTTTTTATCATTATTTATTAATCCATGGTTTTTAATATCTATTCCATTATAAATTGTGAATGCTTTAACATCATTACCATAAAACTTATAAATAGTATTTGTTATTTTGGGTGAAATTCCAACACCATAAAGCATATTCCTCTTAAAATACATTTTTCTTAATCTGCTTGAGTATTTATTAGTTTCTTTTTCTGCAATGTTATGGCAAGTAAAAACTAGATTCCATGGTTTTTGCTTTAAACCATATGCCAAAAAATATGTAGGCATCACAGATAAATGCATATGAATAATATCAGGTTCGAATTCTTCAATAATTTCTCTTAATTTTTTCGCTGCTTTTAAGTCAAAGCCCTTCTTCTTGTCACAAGTTTTTAACCCAATATTCTTAAAAGAGAAAAAATCTCTGATTGCCTGGTCAACATTACTCCATAAAGAAACAACAATGACATCGTTTCCGCTTTTATTTATAGAATCAGATAAAGACATGACAAATGCTTCAGCCCCTGATTTTTTCTCTAACTCAAGGATTACTTCAAGAATTTTCATATTTCTTCTGTTATCCTTTCTTTAAATAAATGAAACTTAATAGAAACAACTTCCTTAGTGTTAGTTAAACCAGCAAATGCAATTGGACAAGCATATGCGTAAATTTTTTGACTATTTAAAGCTACGCCAAGCATACTAGTTAAAAATAAAACCATAATTATAAAAAACACATATTTATCTTTATCATCTGCTTTAAAATTTTTGAATGAAAATATAAATCCAGTATGGAAGAATAACGATCCTATTATTCCAAAATTACAAAATGATTCAGAAATATTATTATGTGACCAGGCATTTACATAGTCAGTATGAGATGCATATCCCCATATTCCCCAACCAAATACAGGTTTTCTTAAAAACATTTCAAACCCTTCAACAAACATAGTAAGCCTTCCACTTGTACTAGAATCTGTAGAATGGCCACCTGGAATTTGTGTATGAAATATAAAATTAATAAAAGAGATTAATCTCACTTTTAAACTTGCCAAGAAAGGAATAAAGCAAACTGCAAGAATAAACAAAAGCAATAATGATCCAATAATAATTAATGAAACCCACCACTTCTTTGTTCCCAACTTCATAAAAGAAAAAGCAATAATATCCACAATTAAGATAATTATAAAAATTTTGCTACCAGTGGATAAGCCAGCATATAAGAATAAAGAACCCATTATGCCTGAGAAAACACGGAAAATAACTTCTTCTTTAAATAAGCATATATATGCTGAGACCGTTAAACCAAATGCCATAAATAATGAAATATCATTAATATCGCCAAACAAATCTCCTAATCTATCAAAAGAAAAATGTATTAATTCATTAAAATATTGAATAAAAAATACACCTAAAAAGATTACTGTACCAACATAAGCAGAGAGAAGAAGAATCTTACGAATCCCTCCATTTGCTTTCGCATATGAATAAATAAAACAGGATACTAATGGCAATAGAACTGCTGTAGTACGGAAACTATTGATATTGTTTATTAATGTTGAGAAAATTGCACTTATACAAAACAAAACCAGGCTTATAGATACGGCATCAAGTTTAAAGCCATAAAATAAGATACATGACAAAAACATACAGATTAAAAAACCAATGGTTAATATCCATGTCACAATATTGAGACCAGAAATAAATGAACAAGCCGGAATGGAAAAAAAGGCTAAAGCAAATAAAATTAAAGCAGCAATATCCAACGCAATATTAAACTTAGTTTTGTTTTGAAAGAATGGGGAAAAATAAGCTTTAATTGCGGAAATTAATTTTATAGTATGCTTTTCTTGCATAGCCACTTATCTCCTCCCATTTCAAAATTATGTAAACAATCAACATTGTAATTGGAGTAACAGCAAAAAATGGAGAAACAATAACAAATGTTGAAACAATACCATAGATTATCATCATTCCGCTAAGGACTAAAAAGGTACACAAAGCAAAGTTTTGATCGATTTTAGCTTTTTCAGAAAGGAAATAGAATAAACCCATTTGTGCAAAAAGTAGCGCAAATATAGATATGTACAATGCAATGTCATATTGATTCTCTATCGAGTAAAACTCTCTAGTTATTTTTGTATTAACTGAATACAACTCTCTCGTTCTATCGTATGTTAAAATTTTATACTCTGTATTTTCGCCATTATACCCTAATGAGAGACATCGATTAATTGAAGTTGAAAAACAATATGGCGACCTTTTTAAGTCAATGTCAAATTTTAGATTAAATAAGGGTCTAATGTTCCATTGATCATAAAATAAACAGAAATTCTCATTAAATTCTTTCACTCTTGGGCCTGTTTTTTTATCACTATGCAATATGTTGTTGATGCAAAATTTAACAATTCTATCATCTACATTAATTGGTAGTATAGCGTATTCTTCTTTTGTTATTAAATCCACATAAGGATCATCACTCTCAATGCCATAATAGTTAACTAATTTGTCTGCAAGAATATCAGATATAAAAATAAAAGATTCACAATCAAATCTAATATCCAAGTAACCTCTATGTCCAAGTAGTTCATCGCAATAATATGAAGAGAAAAGATTATTATCCAATAAATATCCGCCTTCTTCATCTTCAACACTACGAATTGAATAGGTGTCTTGACAATGGAGTTGAATAGATTCGCCATCTAAAAAAGAAACTTGATAGTTTTGATCAGTATATTGCCTTACCCCATAAACTAACATATTGTTATAAAAATTATTAT